>CAYQNP010000001.1:0-5898 GCA_964418785.1 uncultured Spirochaetia bacterium
GTTGTATCTTCTTACTGGTTTACAAAAGGTTTTATAGGTTTAATTATGGATGAAAATCATACTTTCTGGACTGCACCTGAAGAAGATATCCCTGTAGAAAAATCAAATTTTTATCACAAAATAGATGTACCTGAAATATCATTTAGATTAACAGGTTTAAAAGATCAAGGTGTTACTTTATACAATAACTCTGCGTATATACTTATAGGCGGATTCGGCAGTACAAATGAATTCTACAGTAAATTTGCATATAACTCAAGAGCAGGTTTTGGTACTTCAACAAAAGATTTAATATCTTCAGATAATATGATTTCATTAATGACAACTAATTCTTATTCAACCACACATATAGCTTCTCATAGAGGTATATTCAAAAATCTTGGAGAAGACGGAAATGTAATGTACAGTGAACACATACCATTCTATAATGACCCTGATAGTACTATAAAATCCGCTTTACTGCCGCTTCCAGACGGTTTTCATATTAGAGCACATAAAGTTAAATTATCAAGACCTTATTATGTTCTTGAAGGCGGATTCAGTTGCGGAAAAAGAATGGATTTTCAAAAAGTAATTATAAAAGATGACTATATTGCGGTTACCACTGAAGCAGGAACTTCTTTTATTAAACTTTATACTACAAAAAATATGAAATTTCAAATAAAAAAAATTCATCCTGAAGCTCATATATTGTATCCTCTTGCAATATATCCTGTATATGTAAGTAATACAGAAATGGATAAAGGAGAATATATATTAGCTGCTGCTTTCTATTTTGACAGCAATAAAGTATTATCAGAAACAGAAGCAGAAACAATTAATAAAAAAGCTCCAGTGGCTGAAATTTCAGGAAACAGGATAAATATAATTTCATCAGATACAAAAACTCTTATAGAATTATAATACTTCCGAACTGCTCTGATAAAATATATTGACTTTTAAATTTTTCTGCTTATATTATATATAAATAGAGGAATATATGAATTTCGATATTGAAATAGAAGTTATAAAAGCAGGGATAATTACGGCTATATTTATATATATTTCCCGTCTGCGTAAAAACGGCTATATAAATAAATTCCCCGGGTGGAAATTTATTTATTACGGATTTTTCTTACTTTCATTTTCAGCAATACTTGACATAACAGATAATATACCGTCATTATCTAAATTCGTAATTATTGGCGATACACCGGTTCAAGCTATACTGGAAAAAGTAGTAGGATTTTTAACAGGTTCTTTTTTAATACTTATAGGCTTTATTAAATTTATTCCTTATTTAATAGAATTAAAAAAAACAAAAGAAGAACTTGAGATTAAAGAAGAACAATTACAGCAGGCTCAAAAAATGGAATCGCTTGGGCAACTGGCTGGCGGTATTGCCCATGACTTCAACAATATGCTGGGTGCTATTTTAAATGCAGCAGAACTCCTGAAAATTTCATCTGAAAATTTAGATTCCGAATCCAAAAATTTAATAGATATTATAATGAGATCAACTATGCAGGCTTCGGAATTGACTTCAAAACTTTTATCATTCGGCAGAAAAGGAAAACCCATTCTTGCAAGAATAGATATTCATAATATAATCTCAGATACTCTAACTATACTTGAACGAAGCATTGATAAACACATAAAAATAACAAAAAAACTTAATGCTCAACAATCATTAATAATGGGCGACTCATCTCATCTGCAAAATGCCATCCTGAATATTTGTTTAAATGCAGCACAGGCAATGGATAACGACGGCGAAATTACAATCGTTACAGAAAAAGTTTTCCTTGATACCGCCTTCTGCAATTCAGCTTTATTCCAATGTAAACCGGGAGATTATGTAAAAATCTCCATATCAGATACAGGAACCGGTATACCGGAAAAATACAGAAATAAAATTTTTGAACCTTTTTTTACAACAAAAGAAAAAGGCAAAGGAACAGGTTTGGGATTATCTACTGTATTCAGAACAGTAACTGAGCATAAAGGAATTATAGATTTTGAGAGTGAAGTAAATAAAGGAACGACTTTTTATATATATCTTCCTTTAATTAACGAATAGCAGATTTGAGTGCTTGTTTTAAATAATAAGAAATAATATTCTCTCTATATTCTTTTGTAGAACGAAAATCCGTTATAGGAGCAATATCCTCTTTAATAATATCCTGTGCTGAAGAAATAACATTGTCGTCAATGGTTCTATTCATTAGAAACTCTTCTGTTTTATTGCATTTTACAACCGTAACACCCACAGCTCCTGCTGCAAGCCTTATGTCAGTTATAATCTTATTTTTCACACTAATCAGACATGCCAATGAAGCCTTTGAAATAGCAAGAGCTTCTCTTGCTCCGCTTTTAAAAAAATACGAATTATATTTACCTTTTAATACCGGCAATTCTATTTCTTTTATCAGTTCTCCATTTTCAAGCACTGTCTTTTTTACACCTTTAAAAAATTCCTCTGCTTTATATGTTTTTTTTGTTGTTTTTATTTTTGCATTATAAACAAATAAAGCAGGAATAGAATCACCTGCAGGAGAACCATTTCCTATATTCCCCCCGATTGTTGCCCTGTTTCTTATCTGAGGAGAACCTATACTTGAAGCAGCCTCTATTAAAGCAGGGAAATACTTCTTTAATGTTTTATTATCTGCTATTTCAGAAAATGTAGTCAATGCCCCTATTACAACTTTATTATTCTGCATCTTAATATAATTTAAAGGCAACTTACTTATATCAAATATAATAGAATTTTCAGGAATCATATTTTCTTTATACATAATCATAAAATCAGTACTGCCTGCTAAAAAATAAACAGGATTATTTTTTTTAATTTTACCTATTTCTTTTACAGATTTAACTTTTATATATTCCATATTCAAGATTACCTCATTTTCTTAGATGCTTTTTTAACAGCCTGAATAATTTTTGTATATCCCGTACATCTGCACAAGTTACCGGATATAGCTTCTTTAATTTCATCTTCTGCAGGATTACTGTTTTTCTTTAAAAGAGCATAGGAAGAAATAATCATACCCGGGGTACAAAATCCGCATTGAACAGCACCCTCTTCTACAAAAGCTTCCTGAATAGGATGCAGTTTTTCTTCGCTCCCAATTCCTTCTATAGTCACTATATCGGCATTATTCGCCTGAGCAGCCGGAATAATACAGGAAGTAACAGGCTTTCCGTTTAATAACAGAGTACATGCCCCGCATTCTCCTTTTCCGCAGCCGCTTTTAGTGCCGGTAAGACCTATATCTTCCCGAATTACATTAATCAACGGTTTTAAAGGATTTACGCTTAAAGTATAATGTTTCTTATTAACTGTTAAATTAATCTCTATATTCTGCATACAATTACCTCTTATTGTTTAAGGCATTAAATAAACTCTCTGGCAGCAATGGATTATGTTTTAATCTTATACCTGCAGCATTATATACAGCATTTGCAACAGCAGGTGCAATACCAATTAACGGCGGTTCTCCCAATCCTCTTGCACCATACGGACCGTTCTTATCTTTATTCTCGACTATAATAGGATTTAACACCGGAATATCTTTTGCTGTAGGGATAATATAACCTGTAAAATTAGGATTTACCATATGTCCTTCATTTATTACCAGATTTTCCATAACAGCATAGCCCATACCCTGTAAAGCACCGCCCTGAATCTGACCTTCGGAGAGCTGCGGATTTATAGCCTTCCCAATATCATGAGCTGCCCAGATTTTTTCTACTTTATACTCTCCTGTTTCCATATTAACACTTACCTCAACAACATTAGCAGAAAAAGTGTATGAATAATATGCTGTACCAAGTCCGTTTTTATCAAAAGTAGGTTCCGGTGCTACATACCACCCCTGAAAAGACATTTGAAATTTCTTCTGATGTGCAAATTCTACTGCTTTAAAATAACTTACACTTTTATTCTTAAAATAAAATCGATTATTTTTTGCAGTAATATCTTTTATTTTACAGCCAAGCAGTTCAGAAGCAGCTTTTTTCAAATTTAATAAAATAGGATTACACGCATTCATTAATGCATTGCCTGACATAAAGGTTGTTCTGGATGCAACAGTAGGCCCGCTGTCCGGTACACGCGATGTATCTGTTGCTTCTACCTGAATAACTTCATACGGAGCATTTAAAGTTTCAGCTGTTATTTGAGAAAGTACTGTTTTTGCACCCTGTCCCATTTCAGTGTTTCCGAATGCTATTCGTACACTTCCATCACTCTCAACCTGAACAAAGGCACCTGTACGAGAAAGATGCTTTCCTGCAGCACCCAACCCTACTCCGTAATAAGTAACAGATAATCCTATTCCCTTTCTTATCTTTCCTTTTTTATTAACAACCGGCTTCCATTTTTTTATATATCCCGATTTATTAATAACTTCTTTCAAAACAGGCTTTATTCCTGCTTCCTGTAATTTATGGCCTGTTGCTGTAATGCTGTTCTTTTTCAAACCGTTTATCTCTCTAATTTTAAGCGGCGACATATTCAATTTTTCCGCAAGCTCATCCATCAATGATTCCTGGGCGAAATTAATCTGAGGCTGACCGAAGCCGCGGTAAGCACCGCAGGGAACTTTGTTCGTAGCCACTGCATAAGTGTTAATCAATACATTAGGAATTTCATAAGGACCTGCAGCATGAACTGTACCGCGCCATAATACAATAGGTGAAAGAGTCGCAAATGCACCACCGTCAATTACATATTTAATCTCTGCAAATGTCAGTTTACCGTTCTTTTTTGCGCCTAACTTGATTTTTGCCCAGCCGGGATGCCTCTTGCTCATAGCAATAAAATCTTCTTCCCTTGAATATATAATTTTAACAGGCCTTTTTACAACATACGCAGCAATCGCTGCATGTGAAGATATTATAGACGGAACATCCTCCTTCCCGCCAAAACCGCCTCCTGTAGTTGTCTGAATTATTGTAACCTTGCTTTTAGGCATACCTAATGTATATGATACAGCGTCAAGTACATAAAACGGACACTGCATTGTACCGTATACAATCATTGAACCGTCAGGCTGAGGATCTGCTAATGCCCCATTCGTCTCCAGATATGTGTGTACCTGATAATTAGTAGTAAAAGTATCTTCAACTATAATATCTGCCTCTGCTCTGCCTTTTTTTAAATCACCTTTCTTGATTTTAAATTTTTTATAGATGTTATCCTTTCCGTAAATCCTGGGTGAATTTTTCTTCATTGCTTCAAGAGAATCAAATACTGCAGGAAGTTCTTTATAATCTATCTCAATAAGTGAAGCAGCCTTCCTGGCACTATCCAAATCTTCAGCAACCACAAGACCTATAGGCTGTCCTTCAAACTTACATTCTTTTTCTGCAAATACCGGATAATCTTTATATACAAGAGGCACTTCATTTTTACCGGGGACATCCTTCGCTGTTATTATTTTTATAACACCTTTTACTTTTAATGCTTTTGAAAAATCTATTTTTTTTATTAATATATGGGGTTTAGGACTTCTTATAGTATATGCATACGCCATATTCGGAAGTTTATAATCCGCCACAAATCTGGCTTTACCTGTAACTTTCTCAACTGCATCTTTTCTTTTTACAGACACCCCGACTGAAGACATAATTTCCTCCAAAATTACGATATACAAGGCAGCCTTTAAATCTTACGCCGATTTGTTTTAAATATAAAATTTATTTTTTTAAAGTCAATAAAAATACACAAAAAAACTGCGGGAGAAAAAAGGGACGGTGCAATACTTTATAAACAATAATCCGGCTTTCCTTATACTTTATTAAATTATTAAAAGACTTGATTTTTCAAATAATTTGTTATATACTTGTAAAAAATTATTTGAAAGGAAAAATGAATGAATAAAGCAGAAATAAAGGAATTTTTAAAGCAGG
>CAYQNP010000002.1:0-6307 GCA_964418785.1 uncultured Spirochaetia bacterium
ATTTCTTTTTAGAAGATTTCAATTTAACTACCTTGCTGTTAATAGATAGGTGCTTATTCACCACATTATACACACTAAATTTTATATAATTCATAAATGCATTTCCTCCCCCCTGGTAACGATCTATTGGCTCATCGACAAAAATATTAAATAAAATAATTGACATTTATAAAAATAGATATACATTTTATTGTATGAATATTATTAAAATTCTATTTATTATTCTTACATTTTCTGCTTCCCTATACAGCAATAAAATTTATATTCCAATGGATGATACACAAAGTGATCATTTAAGAGCATACGGAGTAGTATATTGGGCATTAGAACGCGGATTTCAAGGCGAATGGCTGTTAAATTATCACGGCGGCTCTTTTCTATTAGATACCAGCAAAGATATTACCGACTATGCAGACTTAATGGGAGTTTCATATTCTTTAATTGACGATAATACTATAATCTCAATATACCGAACTATAGAAGAAAATAATATGAACAGAATCCCTTTAAATAAAGCTCCTAAAATAGCAGTATATGCACCGTCTTATGCAGAACCATGGGATGATGCTGTTCGTCTTGTTTTAGAATACGCAAAAATTCCTTATACCAGATTATGGGATAAAGAGGTTTTATTAGGCGAATTAAGTAAATATGACTGGTTACATCTCCACCACGAAGATTTTACAGGTCAATATGGAAAATTTTATGCTTCATTTAGAAACACTGAATGGTACAAAAAACAGGTTGCACAGGCTATTAAACTCGCCAGAACACTCGGATTTAAAACTGTACAGGAAGAAAAGTGTGCTATTGCAAAAATGATACAGCAATATGTAGCAGCTGGAGGGTTCTTATTTGCAATGTGTGCAGCCACAGACACAATTGATATAGCTCTGGCTGCTGACGGCATAGACATAATCCCTAAAGAAATAGACGGCACACCTATAACTCCTAATGCTCAGGAAAAATTAGATTTTACTAAAACCTTTGCTTTTACAGACTTCAAATTAATATTTAACCCTTATGTCTACGAATTTTCAGATATAGATGTTGATGTAATAAAAGAAGGAATGTATTATAAACAGGGGACATTTACACTTTTTGATTTCTCAGCAAAAGAGGACCCGATTCCTACTATGCTTGTGCAGAACCATAAAAATGTAATCAAAGATTTTCTCGGACAGACCACAGCATTTCATAGATGGGTAATAAAAGATTCAATAACTATAATGGGAGAAACTCCGGATACAGACAGAGTAAAATATATACACGGAAACTTTGGAAAAGGAACATTTACATTTTACGGAGGGCATGATCCTGAAGATTATAAACATCTTGTCGGTGACCCGCCGACTGATTTATCTCTTCATAAAAATTCTCCCGGCTATAGATTAATCCTCAACAATGTCTTATTCCCGGCAGCAAAAAAAAGACATAGAAAAACCTGATTTTAAAATATTGAAAACAACGAAATTATCCCGGATGCTTCACTCTCTATCTTAAGTCGAGCATAAAAATCCGTTACATCTAATGCAGGAGAAACTGTTACATCTACACTATCAGACGCATTTAATAACCCGCTGCTGGCGGTTGCAGTAACTTTAAAACTGTTTCCAAAACTTATTATAGAACTCCCCAATGCATCTAAATCATAATACCATGTATCTCCGCTTGTTGTTGCTGTTCCCAATAGAACTCCCCCTACTGAAATTGAAACCCCTGTTGTATATGTACTGCTGTCATAAATCCCTCGGATCCTGATCTTTCCGTCTCTAAGAACCTGTTTATCTTCAGGATATGTAATTTTAATTGTAGAAGTAGTTCCTGTAGGAACAGGCGTATTCGTATATGCTGCGCCTGAATAACTCGATGGTATCTCATTTTTTACCACTACATAAAAATGATCCTGTTTTAATAATTTTAACAATACATTATTTGCACTGTTTAATTCTGTATTATAACTTTTTTCCTGTAATGCACTTAAAGTATCATTTGCAAGAACAATTGTCTTTGAAGGGTCATCCCACCTTGCCTGATTTTCAGGATATGTTTTTATTGTACCTTCTTCTGCTTCACCTTCTAAACATATCATAAACTTTAAATTCATACTATATGTATGAGATAAATTTTTTATTTTATAATAAAAATTGTTCTCTATAATTGAAATATCTTCCTGCGCCTCATTTGCAACATATACTTCAGCATAAACAACTGCAGGACTAATTCCTGTAGCCGGAACTTCAAAGTTCTCCGGTATTGTTTCTATTGTTGTTACTGATTTACAGGAATAAAAAAATATTAAAATAATACTAAAAAATATTAACTTTTTCATAATTATACTCCTTAAAATGATAATAATTCTATATATAAATCAAATACAGGCAGAACAGGGATATCCACCATTTCCCCTACACTTATTTTTAATCCCGGATATATTAATCCAACCTTTAATCCTGCTTTATCCCAGAATTTATTATCTACTGTTAACGATACTATAAAATCTTTTGTTAATGAATCATAACTGGCTGTAAGATACGGAATTATCCTGTAAAAAGAGATTACTTTAATATTTTTGCGTATTCCTATTCCTGCTCTAATACTGCTTTCTTCCTTATCATGCTCAGGTTTAAACGAAGTATACGACAGATTTCCCCAGATATCTATAAAAGATAATTTCTTTTGTATACCTCCATATATCTCTGTTGCTTTAAAATTTAATTGTAAATCTTTTATAACTATCACTTCCTTTAATTCTTCATTAAGTGTATCCTTTAAATAGTCCTCCCCGGAATAAGATGCATAATGAGTACCTGCATAAACAGAAAACGATTTATTTATGAAAAAATTAATATTTCCTGTAAAAGAAAAAAAATCTTTTATTCCAAAAGAACTTAAAAAAAACGGCAAAGGGTTTAGCCCGACTCCTATTTCAAGCCTGTTCTTTAAAAATTTATATCCAACACCTGAATCCAGTAATCCTATATGAATTATTTTATCGTATATAAACGGATTGGACATTCCAATATTTACAGAATATATATTTACTGATAACAAAAATAAAATTATTACAAATATAAACAATTTTTTCATCATTAAAACCTCCTGAATCTCTAAAAAGATTAATATAAAATTTTATTTTAAAGTTCTATACATCTCTTTTTTAATATATTTGTAAAACCCCTCAAATTTAATAATATTTACAAGTTCAAACTTGTCTTTATTATATATATTAATAACCATTTTTATCCAGCTATTATTCAAAGTCGTTCCTGCTTCAAATTTTAAAATTTTTACTTCCATAAGATACTCAATGTTTGTTAAATCAAATTCCATTTCTCTTTTTCCCGATTTAAAACTATCACTTCGAAAAAACCAGTTATATAAATCATTTTTATAAAGTTTATTGTTTACTTCTTCATTCTTTAATCTTCTGATATTAACAACCCTTATCTTATTTCTTTTTAAAACTGAATATAGATCATTATATAAATTTTCTTTTAAAGTAAATGATTTTTCCATAAGATATACCGGAACATCTATATCAACAATCCCCACATTTTTATTATAAAGTTTTACAGGATTTATCTGTTCTGTTTTTACATATTTAAAATAGATACCGCAACTATTTAAACTGAATATTAAAATAACCATTAAAGCAAATTTATATTTCATTTACGCACCTCTTTTATTTATTTCTAAATGACGGCATACCAAGGCTTTGAAACTTCAATTCTATTCCGGCAAAAAATGCAGTTACACGCTCGTCTATTACATATTTAGTTCGCGTTCTATATTCCACAGCTGAATTTTCTGCTTTTATAATAAATGAAAAAAAGGAAAACGGCATCATCTTAAAAATTCCAGTATATCGATTCTGGCTTGCTTCAATATTAAATGAAAAATATTTATTCATTTTCCAGTTTAACCCGCCGCCGAAACATTCTTCAAAATAATCTTTATTATAAAATATACTTAAACGCATATACATTGGCTGTAAAAAAACAGTAAAAGCAAGATTATATTCTATATTAATATTAAACGAACCTGATATTATATTATATTCTTCTTTAAAATTTTCTGAATTTTCAAAGGATAAAGATTTAAACTCCGGACCGCCTTGAAAGGTAAACTTAAAACCATTATAATTATATTTTATTCCACCCCAGAAATCCGCTCCAAATAATCTCTCTTTCTCTGTATATTCTCCCTCCAATAACTCCTTTAAAAGCGATTTATCTTCCTTAAATTTCTCTTCTTTAAAAAATATCTTCCCGAGAATTCCGCTTATTAAATTATTATATATCTTATTATTTTGATAAAAATTCATCTGATATATGTTCTGCTCCAGTTTTAAATCAATATCATTATTATATACTATGCTGTTTCCTCTGTTAAAAATGAAAAATCTTCCGCCGTATAAATTATCCGAAAAACCTAAATGTGAATATCCCTGAATAATAGGTGTATCAAAATCATCTATACTCATCTCACCTGTTGAAATATGTGATGCATATACTCCGAATTTTTCAAGCGCAGCTGTATCACCGCCGGCTTCAATCATCCCGGAAAAAAAAGGTTTATTTACAGAATAATCTGCAAGAAATTCATTGTTAAAATACCCCGCTTTTAAAATAATTATATCACTAAAAAATAAAATTAAAACAATTATTTTTTTCATCATAATAATGATACTATTATAATAAATTTTGTCAAGAAAAAACAAAATTTCAACGAATCTATTAATCTATATAACAATTTATCAGTCTTTTGTTAAAAGTTATCTTTTTTATATTTTGCGATGTTACTTTAATTATATCGGTAGGGATGGTAGTTATTAGAGAAATATCTTTTTTGTCTATAAAATTTTTTATGTTTGAATAATCAAGTTCTATATTAAATTTTTTCTCTGAGTGCCTGTTAACAGTTATTTTTATATTTTGCTTAACAAAAAGATATTCATATACATCCTGAAGAGGTGCAAACCAGATATTATCTTTTCCTTCTCTACCATACTTACTGTAAATATATTCCATATATTTTCTAAAAATATTAAACTCTATACCAATCCCCCATATATTATCATTCCCGCAACTGTGTGTAAATTCATTATACCAGATTTTTTTATATTTTTTTACAATTAACTCAAATCGCTCTATATTTTCCTGCAAAGATAAACCTTTTAATGAATTTCTGGATAATCTGAAATTTTTTAAACTTACTGCATCTTGCACTTCAATATATGAATCCCCGGGAAATGACCCGGAATACACAGCCAGCATTCCGTATTTAAATACATAATCAGCATATTTAATATCATCAGACGGAATTATAAACTGATTCATTAATATGCCTGTTTTTTTTAAAACAATCTCTGTATTAAACAGTATTTCATTTTTATAATCTGTATTTCCGTGTACAGAATGAGAATAAGAATGATTTAAAACATTCCAGCCGTTTAAATATAATTCCTTAATATTATCCCATGTTAAAAATGTGTTATTTGTTCCTGTATGTATATCCTTCTTATCTTCTCTTAAAGTATAATTTATTGCAATACCTGCAGTAAAAGGAATACTATTACCGCAACCGTCTGTATAAAATAAACCGTTAGAAACAGAACCATCTCCTCCATCATCAAAACCCTCATCATTCTTAAAAGGACCTGATACCTTTCCGCCTTTTAATAACGGGTATGCAACTCTATAAGCAGACAAAAGAGAATCATCAAAAGTTAAACTATATGCAATATCTTTATTATACTTAATCGGTGCAGGTGCTATATTAAAATTTTCAATCGGTTTCTCCAATTCTACTGTTAAATAAAATCTATCCATAATCGCTCTATAAAATTTTCGAGGGACGGTGCAATACTCTATATATTTTATGCTCCGAGTCTAAAGTCTCGGCGGCAATTATCTCATACAAACAATTATTTGCCAAAACAAATACATAATGTCTTCCTCCGTCCCTACAAAGTTTATACTGTTTTGCACCGTCGCCTTCAAAGGCGCTCTACTTTGTAGCGAAATATCTCCCCATATTCGTCACTTATCCCCTCTTCTTGAAATTTTACCCCCACAAGCTCTATCTCCTTACCCCTGCCATCATACTTCTCCCAATACCTCTTCTCCTTTATCTGCTCCAGCGCTTCCTCTTCACTTCCCCTCAGTTTGAACTCCATTATATATACCTTCTCCCCTGTCTCCATTACTGCATCTATCCGCCCCCTGTCTGTCCTAACCTCTGTCTCTATCTCTACTCCTATCAATATGAATATTAAATAAAATATACTCTGATAATATCTCTC
>CAYQNP010000003.1:0-3642 GCA_964418785.1 uncultured Spirochaetia bacterium
ATTACCGCGAACAATAACAGTACCGAGGAATACTATATTACCTGTTTGCAAGGAAACATCGCCTTTTACTTCGTAAACAGGCTCCACACTAAGAACACCTTTAGTATAAACAACCTGTCCATTTATTTCAGCGATTAATTCAGTTCCGTCATCACTCAATTTAACATTTTTACCATGAGGGAGATTAATATCTTTACCATCTTTAGCAGGTATATCTCTGCCGGTAACAGTTTTACCGATTTGAGCAGGCTCAGCAGGAATTTTTTTAGCAAGTACCTGGCCGACAACGACATTTTCAATCAGGTCTAATTCACGGAAATCCACTTTACCGCTTTCGTCTTCAGAAAGTTTAACCTCTTTTTCTACTTTACATTTGTACTCAATTCGGGCATCTGCACCGTCTTTAGCAGGAATACCTTCTGCGATTAAAATAGGCTGATTAAATTTGTCATTATCAATAGCATCCTTAATAACATCTTCTTTAATACCGAACACAACTCCTTTACTTTCGAGTGCTTCAAGGACTTCTTCCAGTTCAACGACTCTACCGGATTTAATAGGCGGATATAAAGTAAGATAAGCTTTCATTTCGTCATCTGAAACTTCGATAGAGAATTTGCCGTCGTATTGAGGATTCGGGACATATTCAGCAATTTTCACAGGTTCACCAGTTGCTTCGGCAACAGCTTTTTTCACAGCCTCTTCATCAAATTCTTTAATATCTTTCATATATATAGCATTAACCACTTCCTGCTCGGAAATCTTTCTGCCTTTACCTTTGGGAGGATTAACAATAACGAAAACACCATCTTTAGTTACTCTGACTTTATAAGTACCGTCAATATCTTCAATTGCCTTAACAGCCTTTTTAGTGAGTTGTTCGAGTTCTGCTACTTCTTTAGACACCTGAGGAATAGTTCGTTTTACCAATATTCTATAAGGTTTTTTACCAATACCGAGAAAACCGTTTGAGCCGTGTTCAATAATATCATATTCAAGGTCAGCAATACTCACTTTAAGTCTTTTATGAGCAATTTCAAGGGCTTCTTCAATAGAGTAAGCCAGGACTTCAATAAATTCTGCATTTTGTTCATTCTGTTGAGAATCTAATATTTCCTCTTCTTCATCCGGCAAATCATTTAATAATTCTTTCAATCTATTCATATCAGGCCCCTACAGATAAATTGCTCAATTTAGCTTTCAGGCGTGTAATAGCCTTTGTATGCAACTGAGACACCCGGGATTCAGTAACATCAAGTACCTCGCCAATTTCTTTTAGAGTTAAATCTTCGTAATAATATAAGACAAGAACCTCTTTTTCTTTTTGAGGCAGGCTTTCAATAGCCTTCATAATAATTCTTTTCATTTCTTCTCGTTCAACCAGGACATCAGGACTAAGAGATTCAGGACCTTCCAATCTGTCCATCATTGAAACATGTTCGTCATCATTATTAGAATGCCAGATATCATTTAACGACATTACAGTAGTACCGCTTATATCTATCAAAGTTTTCTGAAATTCTTCTATAGACATACCCATAGCTGCAGACATTTCTTCATCTTCAGCAGGTCTGCCTAATTTAAGTTCCAGCTCGCGCATAGTATTTTCAATCTCTTTTGCCTTTTGTCTAATGGAACGGGGAATCCAATCTCTTTCTCTTAATCCGTCGTAAATAGCACCTCTTATTCTGGTGACAGCATAGGTTTTAAATTTTATTCCTCTGCTTGGTTCATATTTTTCAATTGCATCCAGCAATCCGAGTGTACCGTCACTAACGAGATCATCAAAGTCAGTATTATTAGGCATACCAATAGCGACTTTACCGGCAACATATTTAACCAATGGAGCATACTGTTTTACAAAATGTTCTCTAATATCCATATTACCGGTTTTTTTGTATTCCTGCCACAATTTATTTTCGTCAATATCTTTATATTTGTCATTATCTATCATAATTCTTCCTTCCCTGAATTTATGTTACTGTAATAATAAAAAAAACAATAAATAAAATTATTAAAAGGATAATACCTATCCAGATACCTGTATTCAAAGTAAATGTTCTATTTATTTTGTCAAGTTCTTCAGTTAATGGGGACAAAATTTTTATTTCACCGGGCACATTCATTACACCACCTATACCTGGACCGAATTCTACTACAACATTATAATTATCGGTATCTGGATTTTTTTCTATACTCTTAACACTTCCGACAACAGGCACAATATCACCCAATTCAGAAACTCCTCCCAATAATTTATTTAAATATAAACCAACATCTCTATCATCGATAATTTTAACTTTAAGTGTATCTCCTATTTGCAAATCAGAAACAGCAATACCTTTTACAGGCGACACAACAGGTTCAATTTTCAGAAGAACCAGCGAAATATTATAAACTTTTACTTTTTGCTCTTCTGCAGTTTTCTCAACAGCATCATTAGTTCCATTTTTTTCTGATACTGTTTGACTTTCACTATTAATATATTCATCAGATTTATTTAAATTATTTTCATTTTCCGTATCTAAAAACTTTTTATTAAGAAGCGGCAAACCTTTAAATTTTTTATACTTAAATATATCGATTTTTTCTTCTTGAATCTTAATAACGAGATCAGATTCAGTAAGAGCTCGAAAAAACAGATCATCCATAACCGCTTTTATCTGATTCAATTCAAACATATCTTTTCTAAAATTATAACAACTAATAACAGATTCTTTAAAATTATCTGTCTGAAACTCCTCCTTGAATCTTGTTTCGAGTTCACTATCACTTCCTTTTTTTTCTTTATATCTCATAATATCGCTGTAAAACACATCAAAAGTTAAAGAATTATCTATTTTACTTGCATCCCTATTTCTGTCCAGAAGTATAGCTGTTTCTTCAATCGTTTTCTCTTTAATATTAATAAGCAAGAACAGCACGCCATAATAATGTGTTTTCTGACAGATAAATCTCATCTTAAGAACAGAATAATCTTTAGGCATAGCATCAATAATTTTCACAGCACCGTCAACATCATCATTAGTAAAATCAAGTAAAAGTTCAGCAAGTTCCTTATCAATTCCGGTTTTACTTATTAAATTATCCACCTTAATATCCATAATTATCCCTCATTTATCATAGTTTTAACAGCCTCGGCTAAAACTTTCGGATCATTTACTATCTTTTTATCATTCACCATAATGTATTCACTATTCTGAGAAGCAGCGCCTGTCGAGGAGTAATCTCTTGGGGGAGTGTCTAATGGGATATCATCAGGATTAACAGGTTCATCACGGATATCAAGATTATTTCCCAGATTTGAAGATTCTTCATCACCGGAATCAGCAGTTACACCATTTTCCTGTAGAGATTCTTCAGCAGCAGTTTTTTGAGCAGTTGCAACTGAATTTCCGGTATCAAACAGAACATTATTCAACACATTAGTAAGTATAAACCCCACAAGGACCCCCATCGGGAAAAAAATTAGTTCTGCAATAAAAAGTCGTTTAATAATAACACCCAACTCTACCTTATTCATCACACAGCCGCTTATAACAATAATAAAAGTTATAACACTGAAAATTATGCCTGTTCTTATACAAAAAATTACTATCTTATTATTTTTTTTCATAGTATTAATAATAACATATAAATATA
>CAYQNP010000004.1:0-8279 GCA_964418785.1 uncultured Spirochaetia bacterium
ACCATAAAATTCTCCTGTATTTTTCTTTGGAATTAAGCCCTTTCGCTTTAGTTTGTTGTAGTATTTTATGTCTTGCTCGTTAGGATAGTTTAATCTGTAAAATGCTTTTCCATAGGCATTCCTGCCTAAATCTTTCCAGGGTTTCCCCCATTTATAAAACCCGTCCTCTGCTTTAAAATAAACGGAATTCATCCTTTTCATCTTTTTATAACTAATGCTGTTTGTAGGTGCTTCCATAGATAATATCTCTGTGATTTTATAAGTGCCTTCCGGCGTGCCTTTATCTCCTTGATATATCTTCCTTTCAAAATTGCGTTTTTTGCCAATCCCTATACTGTAAATTTTCAGTATCTGCAGTTTCCTGTTTATTACGAAAAGTTTAAATTTTTTCTTCTTTATATATATAACATATTTTAAATTATTATCGTGAAATGCAGCTTTTATTTTTTCTTTCGATATATTATACTGTTTTAAGAAGTCAAAATTCATTAATAGTAAAGCTGTAAATATTAATGTGAAAATTTTTTTAATCATTATTAAATTTAATCAAAACTACTCTTGCCGGCGCTCCGTCAGAATTCTTTATTTTTACAGGTAGCGCTATGAGTAAATATTCTCCCGGCTTTATTTTACTTAAATCTAAAGTCTCAATTATAATTATATTATTTTTAGTTATAATCTTGTGAGCATCTGCATTTTTTGATTTATACTCTTCAATAGATAAATAATCTATTCCTATTAATTTTACTTTTTTTGATGCAAGATATTTTGCTCCGTCTTTTGAAATATAAACATAATCTTCACTAAATTTCTTTTTCTTTAAAAGTCTGTTCCCTGTATTTAATGTCTTAAATAAGACCCTTTTATGCCTTCTTAAGTCTATTGTTTTAAGAAATTTCTTGTTTATTACCGGAGATTCTGTTTCAACTACAAGAACTTCGCCTATTAAATCGTATAGACTTAATTCGTCTATTTTTAATCCCTGGTTATAAAAATGGTATGGAGCATCAATATGTGTGCCTGTATGTACTCCAAAATCTACTTTTGAAAAGTTAGCCCTGTCGCCTTTGTTTATAAATGAAAGCTGCTCTACCTTTACATCCGGATCTGAAGGCCATTTCAGCATATTAGACTTAATAGGTATAGATAAATCATATATTTTATATTTCATAGTGAAATTATATACAATGTTATGTTAAAGTCAAGTTAAATTTAAATAGGGACGGTGCAAAACTTTATTAACAGGATGTATTTTTAAATTATATTTGACTTTTAATTTATATGTGTTATGATAAAGAAAAAATTAAAGAAGCAGAGATATGCCGGGCGATTTTGATGATATAAATCAGTTATTAGATGATCTTGATCTTAGTGCTGAACAATTTGCAGATAATGAAGAAGAACAGCAGCCTGAGGCTGAAAAAAAAGAAGGTGAAGCAACATCTGAACTTGAAGGACTTGAAAATCTTGATATAGGCACAGAATCCTCTGCAGAAGAACCTGATAAACAGGATAAAATAGAAGAACCATCTGAAACAGAGACACCGACGCCTGCAGAAGAGATTATTACTGAACAGCCGGCTGTTGAAAAGACATCTTCTGCAGATAGTGGTGAAGGCGGTTCTAATCTTGATGATCTCTCTTTTCTTGATGATTTAGGGGGCGGCGGTTCGGAATCAGTGCCTTCTGAACCGGTTGAACAACCGAAAACTGAAGAGGTGCAGCCAGAAGATACTCTGGGAGATCTCGGCGGGTTGGAAGATGAAGCCCAAAAAACAACAGCAGAAATTCCGGAACAGGAAGCATCTAAACAGGAAAAAGAGGTGCCTTCTGCGGAAACAGTTGCACCTGCTGATGAAACTAAGTCTTCACTTGATGATTTTACCGATGAACAGATTACACAAATTTTTACTAAAATAAAAACTTTAAGACCTGCCTTAAGAAAAGAAGTTAAAAATATAATCCTTAACGATAAACTTCCTGAATCTGATATGCGAACCCTTTTAAATTATCTGCTTTTAAATGAAGACGCAGACATTATTCAGTCTTTTATTGAGCGTAAAACAGGTGTAAAAATAACTTCTCCTGCCGGTATTCAGCCCGGTATGCCAGCTGTACAAAAACGAATGGGACCGTCGATATTTTCTATTATTGCTAATAATTTATTCCCTCTATTAAGACTCCTTATCCCTGTTGCTGTTTTTCTGTATCTGCTGATTGCTTTCCTGATAACTCCTGCTATTAAGTCTCATAAAGCAAAAAATCTTATCTCTCAAGGCGTTGAACTTATTCTTTCTCAGGATGTAGGACTGTTTAAAAAGGCTGAAAATAATTTTAAAAAGGCTTTGAGCATTAAGCCTAACTATTATGACGCATATTTGAAATACGGGAATGCTTATTTTAAAATAAAAAGATATAATAGAGCAGAAAAAAAATATCAGGAACTTATTGAGAAAAATCCTGAGTATATAGATGCATATTTTAAACTCGGAAAACTTTATGAAAGTGAAAATTGGCCTAAAAAAGCTTTGAAGGTATATGATAAAATTCTTAAGTATGAACCTGATAATATAAAGGCTCTTGACAGAAAAGCTTATGTTTATTACTATATTCTAAATGATAAACAGAAAGCTAAAAAGATTTATAAAGATATTATAAAAAATGATCCTGATAATATATATGCGCATTACGGTTTGCTTTCTTTATATATATATGATAATGATCTGGATAATGTAGAAAAAGAACATTATCAGGTATTGAAATATAAAAATAAGTATATGGATTTAAAACGGCTTACAGAACTTGTAAGATTTTATATTGACTATAAAGCAGACTCTTATGCTAAAAGAGATGAACTGTTTTTAAAAGCAGAAGATACCATTAAAAAGATATTGGATAAAGACTCCAGGTATAGTGAGGCATTATATGAATATGCGCGGCTCCAATTTAAAAGAAAAGATATAAATAATGCAATTCAAAAAATTAAACTTGCAATCAAATATAACGAAGATGTAGCTAAATATCATAATTTTCTTGGAGAATTATATGTTGAAAGGGGCAATTTTAGTCTTGCAATTGATGAATTTAATACTGCAATAGATATTGACGATAATTTTTATCAGGCGCATTATAATCTTGGAAACATAAATTATTATGGTCTTGAGAATTATGAAAAAGCGCTTGAAGAATATAAAAAAGCAGCCGCGGATGAGAAAAATCAAAGAGTAGATGTATATTATAATTTAGGATGGCTTTATTATAATATGCAGAATTATATAGAGGCAGACAGATGGTTTACTAAAGCAAAAGTAAACAGCAGAATAGAAGAACCGAAAATACGATATTCTCTCGGGAATGTATACTTATATAGCGGGAAATATAATCTTGCTGTTTCTGAATATGAAGAGGCGGTTGATTATTATAGAAATAAATACGGCGAATATCCTAAAATTAACAAAGAAAACATGGAAGAGATTACTGATATGGAGAATCTTAGTGCTGTTTATAATAATCTTGGAGTTGCTTATTTAAAATTAAAAAATGAGAAAAAGGCATTATTGTATTTCTGGAAGGCTGTTGAGAGTGCAAAAAAGATAAATTACAGCAATGAGAACGCATCTGCAAGAATAAATATTCAATATGTTCTTAATAAAAATGAAGTTGCCAGAGAACCTTCAATTTTTGAGGATATTCCTAAAACAATAGTTCCAGAATATGAAAAAAAATACAAAATCTTTTAAGGCTCTTGCATTATTGAGCGGCGGACTGGACAGTATTCTTGCAGTAAAACTTATTCAGGAGCAGGGAATTGATGTAGAGGCTGTTATTTTTAAATCAAATTTCTATAATGAAAAAAGAGGCAAAGAAGCTGCTGAGTCTCTCGGTATTAAATATCACATTATTGACTTAACTGAAAAAACAATAAAATTAATTGAAAATCCCAGATATGGTTTTGGTAAAAACTTAAATCCCTGTATAGATTGTCATTTACTTATGATAAAAGAAACTGTAAAATTGATGAAAAAACTCGGAGCAGATTTTATTATCACCGGCGAAGTTGCAGGACAAAGACCTAAATCTCAGAATTACGATGCATTAAAGATAATAGCAAAGGAATGCGGCGCTGACGGGAGACTGCTGAGACCGTTATCTGCAAAAAAATTAGAACCAACAGTTGTGGAATTAAATAATATTGTTGATAGAGAAAAATTACTCGATATAACCGGAAAAAGCAGAAAAAAACAGATGGAATTAGCAAAAAAATATAATATAACAAATTATCCTTCCCCTGCCGGGGGATGCCTTCTTACTGTTCCTGATTTTTCCGACAGATTGAGATTTAATCTAAAGCATAAAAAATTAAATTACATTGATATTGAAATTTTAAAAGTAGGCAGGCACTTTGCTACACCCTTTAATAATAAGATTATTATTGGAAGAGATAAAGATGAAAATCAGGTTATTTTAGATTTAATTGATGAAACTTATCTTATATTTGAACTATCTGATAACCGTCCCGGACCTGTTGCTGTTTTATCTGCACTTGAACCTGATTTCTCAGAAATACAGGCTGCTGCTTCCTTGACAGTAAGATATAGCAAGTTTAGAAATGAAACGAATGTTAAAGTTAAGTTTTATAAAAAAAATACAGAAAATGAAGATTTTATTACTGTATCACCTAAAAATTATGATGAACTTAACTTGAAAATGCTGTGATTACTCTTTTCTTGCAGGTTTTGTAATGTATGTAGAAAAATTAATAAATTATGAAAAAATAAAAACTTTCTCCAGAAATGAATTTGAAGAGAGATTTAATATTTATAAAAAGTTCCTGAATTATCTCGGTAATCCGCAGGATAAATTAAAAACTGTTATTATTACAGGTTCTTCCGGAAAAGGAACTACAGCATATGTTTTGTCTGCAGTTCTTAAAAATAGCGGATATTCTGTCGGAACATATACTTCTCCTCATTTAACAGATGAACGGGAAAGAATCAGCGTGGATTTTAAATTAATACCTCTAAATAAATTAAAAATTTTGAGAAAAAACATTCTTAAAAAATATAAAAAATTCAAATTAATAGAGGATATAAAAATTAATTTGAGTTATTTCGAATTAATGACTATAACTGCTTTTTTTTATTTTATAGAAAAAAAAGTAAATTATGCTGTAATGGAAGTAGGCCTTGGAGGACGATTTGATGCAGTAAATGTCGGAACTCCCGAGATATCTGTTATCACTTCTATTTGTAAAGACCACACTCGCTTTCTTGGAAATACTCTAAAAAGTATTTTATCTGAAAAAGCATACATTATTCGTCCGCATAAGCCTGTAATTACAGGTATTACACAAAAAAAATTGTTGTTGCATTTGAAAAATTATGCTGAGCATATTAAATCTCATTTGTTTATATCCGGAGAAGACTTTAAGATAAAGTTTGTTTCAATATCCGATAACAGCCTGGTTTTCAGGTATAATGATTATCTTTTTAAGAGTCCGTTATATTCTATAGATTCCTTAAACAGTATAGGACTTGCATTTTTCACTGCAGAAAAAATATTAAATGGAGTAGAAACGAATATTCTGACTAAAACAATTGAAAATATTAATTTAAAAGGGAGATTTCAATTAATAAAGAAGGAAGAAAAAAGAGTTATTATAGATGCAGGCCATAATTTGTGCGCTGCGGCTTCATTTGTAAAAACAGTTAAAAAATTACATTTATCTGATGGTTTGCTTATTTTTACTATTATGCAGGATAAAGAAGCAGATTCTATATTGAAAAAAATGAGTCAGTTGACAGGCAGAATTGTTTTATTTCGTTTAAATATGGAACGAGAATATGATTTAAACTTATTAATACAGATAAGTAGCAGATATTTCAAAGAAGTAAAAGTAATAAAGAGTTTAAAGCAGTTGCTAAAATATATAAAACAAGAGAATATATCTTATATATTCGGTTCTTTTTATCTTGCAGGAAAAATTTTAGAAAAAATTGACCTGAAAAACTTGACATTAAAAAAATAAAAACTATATTAAACACGATTTTTGACAGAGCGGGAAGTAGCGCAGTTGGCTAGCGCACTGGTTTTGGGAACCAGGGGCCGCGGGTTCAAGTCCCGCCTTCCCGATATTCCTAAGTGCGCCCGTAGCTCAGCTGGATAGAGCAACGGATTTCTAATCCGTGGGTCAGGGGTTCGAATCCCTTCGGGCGTACTTCCTACTCCTCTGTTCCGGGAATATCTGTGTTTGTAAATTTTTATCTTGACTAATAAAATTTTGTTTATATATTACATAGGATTGTAATTAAGGAGAATTTGTAATGAGTTCAAAAACTATTAAAAAAATCCTTATAGTAGATGATGTTAAAATGATTCGTATGGTTCTTGAAAAAGAGCTTAGCGGAAGAGGTTTTGAAGTTGTAAGTGTTGGCTATGGTTCTGATGCCATTAAAATGTGTAATTCTTCTGATAAACCTGACCTCGTACTTCTTGATTTAAAGCTTCCTGATATTCCGGGACTGCAGGTGCTGAGACAGATAAAGGTTGATAGCCCGGATATTAGTGTAATTGTTGTTTCTGCTATGGGAGAAAATGAAACTATAAATAAAGCCTTATCTTCAGGAGCAGACGAGTTTATTGTGAAACCGATTAATTTTGATTATTTATTTGAAATTATAGGGAAAATAGAACAGGGAATAGGTATTGGACAGGATACAAATTTAAAAAAAGCCGCCATAATAAGTGCTAACGGAAATATTAGAAGTGCTTTGAAAAAAATTTTAACTGAAAAAAAATTTGAAACTATTTTAATTGCTAATGAGGACGAATTTAACGAAAAATTTAAATTCAGAAAATTTGATGTTATTCTCCTGGATTATGATTTTAATAACAGTAATAGTATGTATTATGTGAATTTATTGGTTAAGAAAAAGGTGGATATGAACAGAGTTATTATGATAGTTCCTAATTCTCTGTCGCAGGAAGATTTAATAGAAATCAGAAAAAATAATATAAAAAATGTAATTTTGAAGCCGATTGCAGCCGATAATGTTATTAGTAAAATAGAAAGTGTTTGTGAGTTAAATTAATATATGCAGCAGATTATCTCTTTTCAGGTTTTTGACAAGACATTTGGGCTTTTAATTTTGGAAATTCAGGAAATTATCAGAATTAAAAAAGTTACTCCTTTGCCGAATGTTCCTGAATATGTGCGAGGAGTTCTGAATTTAAGAGGGAATATTATTCCTATTATTGATATGCGCCGCAGATTAAATTTCCCTTCCATTGAGTATAATGAATTTACACGAATTATTATAACAAATCAGAATGAACATCTTGCAGGTCTTATTATTGATAAAATTAATGAAGTTATAACTGTTGATAAGGATAAAATAAAAACTAATTTTACAAATTATAGAGGAGTTTCACAAGAAGTTTTAAATGGTATTGTTGAAGATAAAAAGAATCTTATTTTATTATTAAATTTAAAAAAATTAATAGATTAAAGGAGTAAAATTATGAAAAGAATAACAGTATTTGTTAAGATAATGGCTATCTCTATGGTTGCCGTGGTTTTATTTTTAGTGGTTTATTATATTTACGGATATAAAAGTGTTGAAAAGTCTACTATGGAACGACTTAATAATGATCTTGACAAATATTATCTCTTAACCGAAACCAAGATGTATGTACATGCTAATCAGATGAAATTCGGAATGTTGCAGGCTGCTGCAGAAGAGAGTGTCATAAAATATTTTAAAACAAAAAACACAAAAAAAATACAGAATTTATTTAAAAGATGGAAAAAATTTCGAGCCTATGTAAATATATGGATGGCTGTTGATGAGAATCAGAGAGTGCTTGCAAGAGAAAATTCTAATCAGAAAGGAGAATATTTTGAATTAAACGGCATAGTTGCTAAAGCTTTAAAAACAAAGAAACCTGTAATATCTGTAGAAGTTATACCTGCTTCTCATCTTGCAAAATACCATAAAAAATTATATAAACAATTTGAAATGGAATATTATAAAGAAGATGGTAAAAAATTGGGAACTTTAAATGATGTTATGGCTCTTGTTGTTGCAACCCCTGTTATCGATAATAATAAATCGGTTGGTGCATTTCTGACATTTTTTATTTATAATAAAAATCCGGAATTGCCTGAATATGTTGTTCAGGGACTAGGTAAACATTTAAGTGTTACTATATTTCAGTATTATAATAATAAGTTTATTCGGGTTTCCACTTCTATTAAGCAAAGCGGGAAATTTATTCTT
>CAYQNP010000005.1:0-22412 GCA_964418785.1 uncultured Spirochaetia bacterium
TTCAGGCGGGATAACAGGGAGTACATCAAGGATCATCCATTCAGCCTTATTATCGGAATTTTTCAAATCTTCAAATATTTCAAGTCTTTTTAAAACCTTTTTATCAGTGCTTAAACCTTTTTCATACATTTTTTCACGCAGGACTCTTATTTCAGAATCAATATCGATCTTCTGAAGAAGTTTTTTTATGGCATAAGCACCAATTCCTGTTACAATACCTGCTTTAATATCACCTACAGATTTATCTTTCTGTTCAACATCAATTACTCTTTCTCTGAACTTATAATATACATCTTCAAATTCATCGTTAAACAATTCTCTCACTTTATCTACAAGATGAAAATCCTCTCCATTTTCTTCTGCTTCTTTTTCTGCTGCTTTAATTTGTGAAGAATGTCTGTTAGCCACTATTTCAGCAGATACATCTTCAATAATTTCCCAGAAAATTTCCTCAGGATATACATCTTTAACTTTAAGTTTAGATTTAAGATAAGTATGAACATTTTTATCAATTTCTTTAAGGATATTATAATCAATATCAACGACAATAATTCGTTCAAAATAGATAACACTGGTAACATCAGCCATAGTTATATTAAGCAGCAAACCTATTCTACTTGGGATATTAGCATAGAACCAGATATGCGCAACAGGGGCAGCGAGTTCTATATGTCCCATTCTTTCTCGTCTTACTTTAGAATGAGTAACTTCGACCCCGCATCTATCACATACAACGCCTTTATATCTAATACCTTTAAACTTACCGCAAGCGCACTCCCAATCTTTAGTAGTACCGAAGATTCGTTCGCAGAACAAGCCGTCTCGTTCCGGCTTAAGAGTTCGATAATTTATTGTTTCAGGTTTTTTAACAACCCCATGAGAAATTTCACGAATTCTCTCAGGAGAAGCTAAACTTATTTTAACACCTGCTAAATCTATAAACTCTTTCATGTTTCCACCTTTTTATATAAAATTTATTTTTTTCCAAACATATCGTCAAAACTTCTATGTTTGGTTTTCTTCCAATCAGAAGTAGAAGTTTCATACATACTAATCTGCTGGCCTCTACTGTTAAAAGCAGTAATATTTAAGCCGAGACCTCTTAATTCCTGAATAAGAACATTAAAGGATTCGGGGATACCCGGTGCGGAAGCATTTTTACCTTTAACAATAGACTCATAGACGCGTGCTCTTCCGCTCATATCGTCAGACTTAACAGTTAGAAGTTCCTGCAAAGTATTAGCAGCGCCGTAAGCTTCAAGGGCCCATACTTCCATCTCACCAAATCTCTGGCCGCCGAATTGTGCTTTACCGCCAAGCGGCTGCTGAGTAACAAGTGAGTATGGTCCTGTTGAACGAGCATGTATTTTATCATCAGCAAGATGCGACAATTTAAGGACATACATATACCCGGTTGTAACAGGGTACTTAAATTTTTCGCCTGTTCTACCGTCATATAGTACAGCCTTTCCATTAACAGGCAAGCCTGCATCTTTTAACATTTTTTCTATTTCTTCAATACTGGGGCTCTCAAATACAGGGGTTATAAATCTTGTATTTGTTTTAGCAGCAACCCAGCCGAGTTGTGTTTCAAGAATCTGTCCAATATTCATACGAGAAGGAACACCAAGAGGATTCAAAACTACATCAACCGGAGTACCGTCTTCCAGGAACGGCATATCTTCTTCAGGAAGGATTCGAGCAATAATACCCTTGTTACCATGTCTACCGGACATTTTATCTCCAACCTGAAGTTTCTTTTTATGAGCAATATAAACTTTAACCATTCTTTCTATTCCCGGTTCAAGCTCATCGCCCTGTTCACGACTAAATATTTTAACATCAATAACAATTCCTTCACTTCCGTAAGGAACTTTCAGTGAAGTATCGCGCACCTCTCTTGCTTTTTCGCCAAATATAGAATGAAGCAGTTTATATTCCGGGGTAAGTTCTGTTTCACCTTTTGGAGTAACTTTTCCCACAAGGATATCACCCGGCTTCACTTCTGCACCAATTCTGATTATACCGTCTTCGTCAAGGTCTTTTAAAGCGTCTTCACTCAAATTAGGTATATCACGAGTTATAACTTCTCTACCAAGTTTAGTGTCACGGGCAACGACCTGAAATTCTTCAATATGAATAGAAGTAAAAGTATCATCTTTCAGAACCCGCTGACTAATAAGTATAGCATCTTCGTAGTTATATCCTTCCCACGGCATAAAAGCCACGAGTAAGTTTTTACCAAGAGCCAATTCACCGTTATCCATTGCAGGTCCGTCTGCTATAACATCGCCTTTTTTAACTTTATCACCTATTCTAACCAGAGGTTTCTGATTATAACAGGTACCCTGGTTAGTTCTTCTAAATTTTTCAAGGTGATATATATCAATATCACTTTTATTTTTAGCGTTATCAGGATTAATAACAATAGTATCGAACTGAACATCAATTACAGTACCAGGGCGTTTAGCGAACACAAGTACACCTGAATTTTCAGCAACTATCTTTTCCAATCCTGTTGAGACATAAGGAGCTTCAGTTTTAAGTAAAGATACAGCCTGACGCTGCATATTAGAACCCATTAAAGCTCTGTTAGCATCATCGTGTTCAAGGAACGGTATAAGCGAAGTCGAAGCACTAAAGAGCTGAATAGGAGCCACATCCATATAATCTATTTCTTTTGCCGGTACGAACAAAAAGTTCTTTTTATACCGCGCAGATACGACTTTTTCTTTAAATTTCCCATTACTATCAACAGGTGCATTAGCCTGAGCAACCTTATAAAACTCCTCTTCAGCAGCTGTAAGATATTCGATTTTATTAGTAACAACACCATTTTCAACTTTTCTATACGGAGTTGCAATAAAACCGTATTTATTAAGTCTTGCCATCAAAGCAAGAGAAACAATAAGACCGATATTAGGACCTTCCGGTGTTTCAATAGGACACATACGGCCATAATGAGTATAATGAACATCTCGCACTTCATAGCCTGCGCGTTCACGGGTTAACCCACCGGGACCAAGAGCATTCAAACGCCGCTTATGAGTTAATTCTGCAAGCGGATTTGTCTGGTCCATAAACTGAGACAACTGACTGGTACCGAAAAACTCATTTAAAGCGCTAGTCAAGGATTTAATACTTATTAAAGTTTGAGGAGTAAAAGTTTCCGGATCCTGAACAGTAAACCGTTCTTTTATAATTCTATCCATTCTTGAAAAAGCTATCTTTAATTGATTAGTAAGCAATTCGCTAATACATCTTATTCGTCTATTGGACAGATGATCAATATCATCCGGCTCTTCTTCCTGAATATACATTTTAACTATGTAGTCAACAGTATTTATTATATCAGCTTCTATTAAAGCCTTAGTTTCCACAGGTTCTTTATATCTGAATTTAGTATTAATTTTAAATCTACCGACTTCATTTAAATTATACAATTTTTCACTATAAAAGAAGTTTTTAAAATCCTCTTCCACCTTAGCATAATTCAGGATATCACCCGGCCGAATAATAGTCATTATTTTTTCAATAGCTTCAACAGCATTCTTGCTAACATCTTTAGTAACACTTTTAATAATTATAGCTTCTTCACTATAAGCCTTAGTATCAAAAACATATATATAAGGCAATTCTTCACTAATAACCATTTCAACGATATCAGCAGTAATTTTCCCGCCGACTTCAAGCAACAAAGCACCGTCTTCACCAATTATAGGCACAGCAGCATACTGTCCTAATAATTTATTAAGCACTTCGTCTCTATTGACATCCTTTTTTCCGGATTTGATTTTAATTTTTTCAACAGGATAAAACAGAGACAAAATAGTTTGATTTAAGTCATATAAAGGATAAGAAACAAGGACATTATCGTTATTTTCAAGAGCTCTTTTTTCACTAAAAGCAATATATTTCATTGATTTTGAGGCAGTTTTCAATTCCTCACCGGAAAGAGCTTTATACGGTTCCCGTCCTATTTTCAATTTAAGCAAGACTTTATCATCTTTTATTTCTTCAGTGCTTTTGTTTATAATAAAAAATTTTTCTTTTATTTCTTCAGCAGGCAATTCTTCTTCATTTTCAAGAAAAGCCAACTGTCCAAGAATAGGCATTTTCTTTGCAACAGTATTATCTGTTTCTACAAGGATTTCATTATCCTTAATAGATTTAATTTTCAGGATAGGGATACTGCCAAGGCCAATACCTTTCAAGAAAGTACCGAGGAACATTTTTCTTTTTCTATCGATTCTGACAATAATCATTCCCTTATTAGTAATTTCAAATTCAATCCATGCTCCTTTATCAGGAATAATTTTTGATGAAAAAATACCTGTTTGTTCATTATACCCGAAGAAGACACCGGGCGAGCGATGGATCTGATTAACAACCACGCGTTCTGCACCGTTTATAATAAAAGTACCCCGAGAAGTCATCAACGGGATATCACACATAAAAACGCCCTGTTCTTTAACCTCGCCTGTATTTTTATAGATCAAACGGAATCTGGCTTTTAAAGGAGCGCTATAAGTTTTTCCGATATACCGGCACTCGCTTTCAGAGTACTTTGGCTCCTCAATATCATAATCGACGAATTCAAGAACAATATTCCCGTCATGGCTTTCAATAGGGAAAGCAGATTCAAAAGCCTCCTGCAGGCCGACTTTTTCTCTTTTATCAGGAGCGACATCTTTCTGCAGGAACTGTTTATAAGAATCAAGTTGTATTTCGAGAAGATTAGGGATATATTTCACAATTTCATTTTGCTTACCGAAATAATGTTTTTTTAATACTTTTTTCATATTTATACCTCAACAGCAATTTTTAAACGCTGTTTATATTTTTTGCGCGCAAAAAAATATTTTAAGAACACGACAACAATTCTAGCGAATAAAATTTAAAATTATTTAATTTCAACAACAGCACCAACTGCTTCAAGTTTCTTTTTAATCTCCTCAGCATCTTCTTTAGAAGCACCTTCTTTAACCACTTTTGGTGCACCTTCAACCAATTCTTTAGCTTCTTTCAAGCCGAGACCGGTAATACCTCTAACTTCTTTTATAACCTGAATTTTCTGGCCGCCTGCTTCTTTTAATACAACATCAAATTCAGTTTTTTCTTCAGCAGCAGCAGCGCCTTCAGCAGGAGCAGCACCACCGGCAACTGCCACGGGTGCAGCCATAGCAGCAGCAGATACACCGAATTTTTCCTCGAGTTCTTTTACCAACTCATTTAATTCAACTACTGTCATATTTTCAATAGCTGATATTATTTCATCCTTTCCTAATTTTGTAGCATTCATTTTATTAAAAACCTCCTTAAGCTGTTCCTTTTTTTTCTTCTATTGCTTTTAAAGTCATCACAAACTTACTTACAATACCCTTTAATCCAAATGCAAATCTGTTCAATGGCGAATTCAAGAGACCAAGTAATTTTGCAATTAACTCTTCTTTAGAACTTATATTTTTAAGTTCATTTAATCCGTCATAATCATAGACAGTATTTTCGAGATACCCTATTTTTATTTTAAGTTTATCATTATCTTTTGCAAATTCAAACAATGCTTTTAATGGCGAGACGAAATCATCCTTACACACAAGCAAAGCAAGAGGACCGGTAAACCAATCATCCTGCAGTCCCATTCCAACATCTTTATAAGCCAGTTTAGCCAATCGGTTTTTTATAACCTTAAACTCAGCATTATACTCCCGCAATTTTTTTCTTAATTCTGTAATTTCTTCCACAGTCAAGCCTTTGTATTCAGTAAAGACAAGATGTTTAGACTCACTAAACATTTCTTTTAATTTTGCAACTGCATCAATTTTATATTGTTGAGCCATAACAAACCTCTTTATTATTTATTAATAGTATTCAAATCAATTTTCACACCGGGACTCATAGTATTAGATATAGCAACAGTTTTAATATAATCGCCTTTCAAATCAGCCGGGCGGCTTTTTAAGACAGCATCATAATAAGTTTTTATATTTTCGATTATTTTAGATACATCCATAGAGATTTTTGCCACACCAAGAGCTGCAACACCGTCTTTATCTGATCTAAATTCGTATTTACCTTTTTTAATTTCCTTAACAGCATCAGCAACATCAAAAGTCACTGTACCTGTTTTAGGATTAGGCATAAGTCCTCTTCTACCGAGGATAGGGCCGAGTTTACCAACATCTTTCATCATATCAGGTGTAGCAATAACAGCATCATAATCAAACCAGCCTTTTTTAATTTTTTCGATTATATCCATATCACCGACGAAATCAGCGCCTGCCTGTTCAGCTTCAGTTGCTTTATCGCCTTTAGCAATAACAACAACCTTTCTTGGAGCGCCGAAAGTATTAGGCAAAGAAACAACACCTCTAATTCTCTGACTCTTATTTAACTTTAATTTAACTGCAACTTCAACAGTCTCATCAAATTTAGCTTTAGGAAACTTTTTCAGAACATCAACAGCTTCTTCGAGTGAATACAATTTTTCCTTATCATACATTTCAAGAGCTTCTTTATATTTTTTACTTAACTTAGACATATCAAACAACCTCATTCCTTAAAAAATTAGATTTTACAATTCAACCTCTACACCCATATTTCGTGCTGTACCTGCAATTATTCGCATTGCAGCGTCAACATCATTAGCATTCAAATCAGGCATTTTCTGTTTAGCAATCTCTTCAAGCTGAGACTTACTCAACTTACCCACTTTTTGTTTATTAGGTTCGCCCGAGCCTTTTTGTAAATTCAGAGCCTTCTTAATGAGCACGGCTGCAGGCGGAGTTTTTGTAACAAAAGTAAAACTTTTATCCTTATAAATAGTTATAACAACAGGGATAATAGTATCACCCATTTTAGAAGTCTTATCATTAAAAGCCTTACAAAACTCCATTATATTAACGCCATGCGGTCCCAATGCCGTACCGACAGGCGGTGCAGGATTTGCTTTTCCTGCAGGTATTTGCAATTTAACAATAGCTGATACTGGTTTTGCCATAAATATCTACCTCAACTAATTTTTTCTATTTGTAAAAAATTCAAATCAACAGGGGTAGCCCTGCCGAATATTTCAACCCGGACCTTAACCCTACCTTTTTCAGGATTAATCTCTTCTACCACGCCCTGAAAACCTTTAAAAGGTCCGTCATTTATTTTAACAGTTTCATCAACACTAAACAATATTTTAGAAGCCGGTGCTTCTTCTTCCTCAACCACTCGTTCACTTTTATTTAAAATATCGTCAATCTCCCGCTGTGTTAAAGGCTTTGGAAATTTACCTATAGAAAAACCGACAAATGTGGAAATACCCGGAATACTTCGAACTATTCTCATATTCTGTTCGCTCATTTCCATATCAATCAATATATAACCGGGGAAAAATTTTCTTTCTCTTTTAATTTTCTTACCATTTTTCATTTCGTAAATTTTTTCAATAGGCATTTTTACATCATAAACAATTCCAGCCAATTCTCCAGACTCAATCTTTTTCTTTATAACATCAACGGTCTTTTTTTCCATTGACGTCAGCGTATGTACTATATACCAACCTCTCATATTACTTTAACACCATCTTAATAATAATAGAAGTTATTTTATCGACAGCTCCCAAAAAAATTGCAGCCACAACAACAGTAATAAGCACAATTATAGTTGACTCTTTCACATCTTCTTTAGAGGGCCAGGACACTTTTTTCAGTTCAACAATAGCTTCTTTAATAAAATTTATCAGACTTTTCATAATTATATAAACTCAGGCCTGGCAGGACTTGAACCTGCAACCCCTGGTTTTGGAGACCAGTGCTCTAGCCAATTGAGCTACAGGCCTACTTTACCTCCTTGTGAATTGTATGTTTTCCGCAAAACTTACAATATTTCTTTAATTCTATCTTTTCTTTTTTCAATCGTTTATTCCGAGTTGCAGTGTAATTTCGTCTTTTACATTCAGTACATTCCAATGTTACTATATCTCTCATAACGCTAACTACTCCTAAAAAACAAATATAAGCCCACGATCAGGATCGAACTGATGACCCCATCCTTACCATGGATGTGCTCTACCAGCTGAGCTACGTGGGCATCCTAATTTAAAAGTCCTATAAACTTATACCTTTATTTTCAAGTGTCAACTTTTTTTTTATTTTTTTTAGTAAAAAATATCCTCTTTTCTTTCTCCATATATTCTCGCAAACTATATATTGAAAATACCCACTTAAACTTAAATTACGAATATATTTAATAACACTTTAATTTTTGTTGTCAAGATTTTTTTATAAATAAAGACAAAAAAAGCGAGGTCAATGCCTCGCTTTTTCTATTTTTTTTAATTTTTAGAAATTACAATATAGTTTTCTGATTACCGCTTTCATCTTTAGAGAATATATGTATTTTAGACATATCGATAACCATTTCAACATCCTCATTAACAGATATTTCTGTCTGAGGCTGTAATCTTGCAACCATCTGATTATTACCTGTAGTAAGATAAGCAAGGATTTCAGAACCCAGAGGTTCAATAACTTCTACTGTCAATTTCACAGTACTTTCAGGAGCGGATTCTTTATAAAAAAGTTTATCATAAATATCTTCAGGGCGAACACCAAGAACAACATCTTCACCAATATGATCAGCTAAAAATTCTTTATGATCATCAAGAACTTTTATTCTAAAAGTACCTTCATCAAGCCAGATGCTCTTATCATTTTCTTCAATAATTTTCACATCAATAAAATTCATTGGAGGAGAACCGATAAATCCTGCAACAAATTTATTAGCAGGTTTATTATATAATGTAAGAGGTTCAGCGATTTGCTGAATCAAACCATCTTTCATTACAACAATTCTCTCACCCATTGTCATAGCTTCTACCTGATCATGAGTAACATAGATCATAGTAGTTTGCAGTTTAGTATGCAATCTGCTCAATTCTGCTCTCATCTGCACTCGCAATTTTGCGTCAAGGTTAGATAAAGGTTCATCAAAGAGAAAAACCTGCGGTTTTCTAACAATAGCACGACCAACAGCAACTCTTTGTTTCTGACCTCCGGACAATTCTTTTGGTTTATTATATAAAAGACTTGTTATACCGAGAATATCAGCAGCTTCTTCAACTCTTTCTTTTATAACATTTTTAGGGAGTCTTCTTAATTTCAACCCGAATGCAATATTATCAAATACAGTCATATGAGGATACAGAGCATAATTCTGAAAAACCATTGCTATATCTCTATCCTTTGGAGGGACATCATTAACAAGGTTATCACCGATATAAAGTTCTCCATCACTAATATCTTCCAGACCGGCAATCATTCTTAAGGTAGTAGATTTACCGCAACCGGAAGGACCAACCAATACCATAAACTCTTTATCTTTAACCTCAAAATTTGCTTTATCAACTGCTTTCTTTCCGTTTGGATAAACTTTAACAACATCTTTTAATAACACCCGTGCCATATACAATTCCTCCTGACATTTTTTATGTAGAATAAGTATATTTATTTAAAATAAAAAGTCAACAAAAATTTACAAAAACATTGTCAATGGGGACGGTGCAAAACTTTATTAAAAAAGATTCGCTCCGTCCCTATTTTGTCTAAATAAAAAATATTCCGGGCTTCTGCCTCTGCGGATTATAGGATTATAGTATATAAAGTTTTGCACCGTCCCCATTACATTAAAGCAAAGGGAGTTTAGAACTTCCCATTAAGAATTCATCTATAAAATGAGCAGCGCGACGACCTTCAGAAATAGCTTTTACAACAAGCGACTGACCTGTATGCATATCACCTGCAGAAAAAATCCCTTTTACAGAACTCATATATTTATCATCTGTTTTAATATTTCCTCTGCTGTCTAATTCAACGCCAAGATTTTCGATCAAGCCTTTATGGACAGGATGCACAAAACCAACAGCAAGAAATACGAGATCAGCTTCTAATTCAAACTCAGAATTAGGTACTTCTTTCATAATCGGTCGGCCGTTTTCATCTTTTTCCGAGAAATCGACTTTAACGCACAATAATTTTTTCACATTTCCCTGTTCATCCCCAATAAATTTTTTAGTCAAGACAGACCAATAACGTTCGCATCCTTCTTTATGGCTACTGGAAGTTTTTAAGATTCTTGGGTAAACAGGCCAGGGGAAATCATCTGTTCTATTTTCCGGTGGTTTAGGAAGAACTTCAATTTGGACTATTCGTTCCGCGCCCTGTCTATTTGCTGTTCCCACACAATCAGAGCCAGTATCACCGCCTCCGATTACAACAACATTTTTACCTTTTGCATCAATAATTTCATTTTTCGGTATTTTATATCCTGCTACTCTTTGATTAGACTGTTTCAAATAATCCATTGCAAAATATATACCTTTTAGGTCTCTGCCTTCTATTTTCAGATCCCGCGGTTCTTTGCTTCCGCCTGTTAAACACACGGCATCAAATTCTTTTTTAAGGTTATCGACGGAATAATCAACACCGACATTTACTTTTGTAAGAAATTTAATTCCCTCTTTCTGCAATATATTAATTCTTCTATCAATAATTTTTTTATTTAATTTAAAATCAGGAATACCGTATCTAAGCAAGCCGCCGACTTTATCATCTTTTTCAAAGACAGTAACAGTATGACCTGCTTTATTCAACTGATCTGCAGCAGCGAGGCCTGCGGGACCTGAGCCCACAACAGCAACCTTTTTACCTGTTCTCTGTTTTGGCGGATTAGGTTTAACCCAACCTTGTTTAAAAGCATATTCAATTATATCAACTTCATTATCTCGAATAGTAACAGATTCATCATTTAATCCGAGAACGCAGGATGCTTCACAAAGAGCAGGACAAACTCTTCCTGTAAATTCAGGGAAATTATTAGTAGCCTGAAGAAGTTCATAAGCTTTTTTCCATTGTTTATTAAAGATATAATCATTCCATTCAGGAATAAAGTTTCCGAGAGTACAGCCCCAATGACAAAAAGGGGTACCGCAATCCATACATCTGGCAGCCTGTTCACGGGATGCTTCTTCATTTCTAAGTACAAGTATTTCTTTATAATCTCTAACTCGTTCATTTATGGCTCTATATTCAGATGATTTTCTTTTATATTTTAAAAATCCCTTTGGATCACCCATCTAAAACCTCCAATAAATCTAAATTTCGCTCAAGATTTCTTGTTGCCAGGATTCGTTTATACTCTATAGGCATAACCTTAACAAATTTTTTTCTTTCAGAAGTAAAATTATTAAGTATAAACTTTGCTTTTTTACTCAAGGTATATCTCTGATGATTTAATATTAAATTATGTACAGTAGCGATATCATCATCATCCAGAGTTTCCAATTCAACCATTTCAAGATTACATCTATGTTTAAATAGTCCGTCTTCATCGTAAATATAAGCGATACCGCCGGACATACCTGCTGCGAAATTTCTGCCTGTTTTTCCCAGTATAACGACTCTACCGCCGGTCATATATTCACAGCCATGGTCACCAACGCCTTCAACAACAGAATACAAGCCGGAATTTCTGATACAGAATCTTTCACCGGCAACACCATTAATATAAGCTTCACCGCTTATTGCGCCGTAAAATGTTGTATTACCTATTAAAATATTTTCATCCGGTTTATAATTAGCATTTCTATAAGGATATATAATAAGTTTCCCGCCTGAAATACCCTTACCAACATAATCATTAGCAAGACCTTCAAGTTCAAAAGTAACACCTTTTGCCAGCCATGCACCGAAACTCTGACCTGCTTCACCTGTAAATTTAACATGAATAGTATCCTCGGGCAATCCTGATTCACCGTAATATTTACAGACTTCACCGCTCAACATTGCACCAGTTGTTCTGTTAACATTTTTAATATTAATTTCAAATTTAACAGGTCTGCCGTCCTTTAAAGCCACTTCAGACTTAGTTATAAGTTCTTTATCCAGCACATCATCTATTTTATGATTTTGAGGGATACTTTTTTTAATACCAACAGTTTCAGGGACTTCAGGTTTATATAAAATTTTAGAGAAATCAAGATTTTTTGCTTTCCATGGAAGAATATCTTTATCAACTTCAAGGAATTCAGTTTTTCCAATTAAATCATCCAGCTTTCGCACTCCAAGTTGAGCCATTATTTCTCTTAATTCCTGAGCAACGAATCTAAAATAATTCACGAGGTATTCAGGTCTACCTGAGAATCTTCTTCTCAGCAAGACATTCTGAGTAGCGACACCTACGGAGCAATTATTCAGGTTACAATGTCTCAACATAACACAACCCATTATAACGAGAGCAGCGGTACCGAAGCCGTATTCTTCAGCGCCGAGGATAGCAGCGACAGCTATATCACGGCCGGTTCTCATTTGTCCATCTGTCTGCAACCGGACCCGGCTTCTCAAATCATTAAGAACAAGAGTTTGATGAGTTTCCGCCAAACCGAGTTCCCAGGGAAGTCCTGCATGACGAACAGAGCTTCGAGGTGAAGCGCCTGTTCCCCCGTCGCCGCCGGAAATAAGGATCATATCAGCATGGCCTTTTGCCACACCGGCTGCAACTGTTCCGACTCCTATTTCTGAAACCAATTTTACACTTATTCGGGCATTAGGATTAACATTTTTCAAATCAAAAATCAACTGAGCAAGATCCTCAATAGAATATATATCATGGTGCGGTGGTGGAGAAATCAAAGTAACACCCGGGGTAGTATATCTTGTTTTAGCGATAATAGTACTAACTTTATGACCCGGCAACTGACCGCCTTCACCGGGTTTTGCACCCTGAGCAATTTTTATTTGAATTTCGTCTGCATTAACGAGATAGTTTGTAGAAACACCAAATCTACCGGAAGCGATTTGTTTAATAGAACTTCTTTTAGAATCACCATTTGGCAATGGCTGAAATCTAGCGGGGTCCTCACCGCCCTCGCCTGTATTTGAAGCAGCCCCAAGACGATTCATAGCAATAGCAATAGTTTCATGTGTCTCTTTACTTATTGAGCCAAAACTCATTGCACCGGTAACAAACCGTTTTACAAGGCTCTCAACAGGTTCAACTTCGTCAACAGGTATAGGATTAGTTTTTTTAAATTTCAACAAACTTCTTAAAGTTGTAGGTTGAGAATCTTGATTATTTATTATATCTGCAAATTCTTTATATTTACTGTAGTCTTCTCTTCGAACAGCCTGATGAATAGCAGCAATACTATCAGGATTCCACAAATGATATTCACCATCTCTTTTCCACTGATAAACCCCACCGGTCGGCAGGAAAGGTTCATCAATCTTTTTTTCATAATATGCACTTTTATGTCGCAGGATAGTCTCCTGTGCAAGTTCATCAAAACCCACGCCGCCGATTCTTGAAGTTGTTCCGGTAAAGCATTTATCAATCACTTCTTCACTTATACCTATTGCTTCAAAAATCTGTGAGCCTCTATAACTCTGCAATGTAGAGATTCCCATTTTTGAAAGAATTTTTTTAATTCCTTTTTCCGAAGCCTTTATATAATTTTTCAATGCTTTTTCATAAGGAAGATCAAGCATATTCTCTTCTATCATATAATTCAAAGCTTCATAAGCGCTATAAGGATTTACAGCATCTGCACCATAGCCGAATAAAACAGCAAGGTGGTGAACTTCCCTTGGTTCTGCACTTTCGACTACTATACCTATCTGAGTACGCATTGATTTTTTAACGAGGTATTGATGGACAGCGCCTGTAGCAAGCAATGCAGGCAAAGCTGCTTTATTTTCAGTTGTACCTCTATCGCTTAATATAATAAAACTATATCCTTCTTTAATAGCGTTTTCAGCTTCCACACAAATTTTATCCAATTGTGCTTTAAAGTCATCTTTATTATTAACATCAAACAGAATAGATATATTTTTAGTTTTAAAACCTTTTTCTTTAATATTTCTAATTTTTTCAAGGTCATCATTTGTAAGCACAGGGTGTTCAACGAGCAGTCTATGAGCGTGTTCCGGAGTTTCAGCAAGAATATTCTTTTCCGGGCCAATATAACAATGCAGGCTCATAACAACTTCTTCACGGATAGGGTCAATAGCAGGGTTGGTAACCTGAGCAAAGAGCTGTTTAAAATAAGTATACAGCAGCTGTGTATTTTTTGAAAGAACAGAATGCGGGATATCATTACCCATAGCTCCTGTTGGTTCTTTTCCGTCAACAGCCATAGGTTTTAATATAAATTTCAAATCTTCACGAGTATAACCGAAAGATTTAAGAAAAATCTCTTTATCACCTTTTATTTTCAGTGCTTTCCCCTTTTTAGGCAAATTATCCAGATGAACAAGATTTTTATCCACCCATTCGCCATAAGGAGCTCTTGAAGCCATAGAATCTTTAACTTCTTCATCATGAACAATACGGCCTTCAGCAGTATCAATAAAGAAAATCTTGCCTGGTTCTAATCTTCCGGAATGCGCGATATTAGAAGGTTCGATATCAAGCACGCCTACTTCGGAAGCCATTACAACGAAATCATCTTTAGTTATAATATACCTTGCAGGTCGCAGGCCATTTCTATCGAGCACAGCGCCCACACGCACACCATCGGTAAAAGCTATAGCAGCAGGACCGTCCCACGGTTCCATCAAAGTAGCATGATATTTATAGAAATCCTTTATCTCTTTTTTCATTAAATTATTATGCTCCCAGGCAGCAGGAATAAGCATCATCATTGTATGCGGCAAAGAACGGCCTGATAAAGCAAGTAATTCAAAAACATTGTCAATAGTAGCAGAATCGCTTAAGCCCTGGCGAGTAACAGGTTTTATTTTTTCAATATCATCACCAAATAATTCGCTTTCAAGTAAGCCTTCTCTTGCATGAAGCCAATTCACATTACCCCGCAATGTATTTATTTCTCCGTTATGAGCAAGAAACCTAAAAGGCTGCGCCAGATCCCATGTTGGAAAAGTATTAGTACTATATCTGGAATGAACCAGACAGATTGAAGTTTCCATATCTTTATCTTTTAAATCATAATAATACTCTTCAACCTGTTCAGGCATTAACAGACCTTTATAAATTACTGTTCTTGCAGATATATTAGTTATATAAAAGAAGGAACTCTGTTTTATATTAGATTCCCTAATTTCGCGTTTAACTCGTTTTCTTATTACATACAATTTTCTTTCAAAAGATAAAATATCAGGGAATTTATCTGTTTTCCCGATAAATACCTGTTCAATAGAAGGTTCTGTTTTTTTAGCTGTTTCTCCAATACAAGAGCTATTAACCGGAACATTTCTCCAACCTAAAAGGATAAGACCTTCTTCAGAAATAACTCTTTCAAAAATATCCTTACAGGCTTTTTTATCATTTTCATCCTGAGGAAAAAATATTATTCCGGTACCGTAATGTCCCGGTTCCGGCAATTTAATATTTTCAGACTCACATACTTTTTTGTAAAACTTATGCGGTATCTGCATAAGAATACCGGCACCGTCCCCTGTTTTCGGGTCAGCACCTACTGCACCTCTATGTGCAAGTCTTTTTAAAGAAGTTAAACCATATTCAAGAACTTTATTACTTTTCTCACCTTTAATATTACAAACAAATCCAACTCCACAGGCATCGTGTTCGTATTTTGAATCATAAAGCCCTTGATTTTTCGGATATATGTTCATTTGCATCTATCCTTCTCCTTTTTGTAATTTATACTCTTCAGAGTATTTTGTGTAAAATAATTTTTACAATTTAAAGGTCAAGTTAAAATTAAAAAATATAATGATTTTATAATCGGAAAGTATTAACCTGCAACATTAAGAGTAGATGCAGGCTCTTCGATATTGTTAGGGGATTTAGGGACAGCCTGTTCCCATACTTCTTTTAATTCCGTTAGCATTTTTAAAACTTCATCTATAGGTGCTTTATCCTTATTCATATTAGCTTCCATAAGTCTTTTGTTCATATATAAATAAAGATTATATAACTTTTTAGCGATATCACCCACTTCGAGATTTAAAGACATAAGCAGCTCCATTATTATATCCTGTGATTTTACAATATTATTATGCGCTGCTTCAATGTCTTTGTCATCTATTGCCTGCTTTGCTATGTTTAAAAATTTTATAGCACCTTCATAAAGCATAACTATTAATTTTCCCTGAGAAGCTGTTTTAACCTGTGTTTCTTTGTATGAATTGTAAGGATTTGCATTATTTTTCATAAAAAACCTCATTACCCGTCAATAAAAAGAATAAAATATATTTATATTTTCTACTATATATAATCGTCTTTATCCTGAGATTTCTTTAATTTTTATTTTAAGTGTATCAATTACGACTTATAAATTTATCAATATCAGATTTTACTGTTTCCCATATTTTATCAACTCTGGCAAGAAGAGACTCTATATTGTCTATGATTCTACCTTTTTTTGCTTCATTATTGATATTTGTAAAAATTTCTGTTAATTCTTTGTGATATAAAGTTCTAACTTCTCCTTTTATTGCATGAGAAATATCTTCAAACTCTTTTATAAACTTAATATCTAACTTCTTTTTTAATTCCTCTAATTTTTCTGCAAATGAAGTTTTAAATTCAACTAAAATTTCTTTAATATCATTTGTACTTAAATGCAGATTACTCATAAACTCCTGAATCCAACCTGCTGTTAAAGATTCATTCTCAGGCACATCGCCATCTTCATCTACCGGCAGCCTGGTTAAACTTTTAAGCAAAGGCAGCAAATCTTTAATTCTTACAGGCTTTGACAATACTCCATTCATTCCAGCTTCAACACATTTCTCTTCTGTTTCTTTCATCACATCAGCAGTTAAAGCAACTATTTTAACCTTATTATCAAAGTCACGGATATATTTAGCAGCAGTATATCCATCCATTACAGGCATATGAATATCCATTAATATCAAATCATATTTGTTTTTCATAGCTTTATGCACAGCAAGTTCTCCATTAGATACAATATCAATATTATCAACATATTCTGAAAGAATATCTTTTATTACTATTTGATTCATTTTTATATCTTCAACAACCAAAATTCTAAGATTAAATTTATTTACCTTTTTTACAGCGCGATTTTTTTTATTTAAAGAAAACAAAGAATCTATTTTATTTAAAAAATCATTTAAAGTTATAGGTTTAAGAAATACATCTGAAAAACCTTTATTTATATAATATTTTTCAGTATGATAGGATGAGCTTGTAGCAGCAATAAATATCTTGTCCTTAAATCGCACTGTATTTTTCAGGTCTGCCAAAACAGATATTCCATCCTTCTGCGGCATATGTATATCAATAATAAATATATCAACATCTTCGGCTAAAACAGTATTTATAAGTACTTCATAATCGGCAAATAGTTGCCACCCTTTAACTCCTGCAATTTTACAAAATTCTTCATAAACTTTTAAATTTAAGTTATTATCATCAAGAAAAACCAGTTTTAAATCTTTAATAGATTTAAACTTTCTCTTAATTTCTCCTTCGATCTTTTTAGAATTATTATAATTAAAATTCAGATCAAACTTAAAGGTACTTCCTTTACCTATTACTGATTTTATACTTAACTGTCCACCCATAAGCTGTATAAGTTTATTTGAAATAGTCAGTCCTAACCCTGTACCTCCATAAGTTTTAGTTGTTCCAATTTCTGCCTGTTCGAATGGCTGCAATATCTTAGAAATTCTATCTTCCTGGATCCCAATTCCTGTATCCTCAACCTCAAAACTTATCCTGCAAAATTTATTAGATTTCTTTAATAATTTCACAGATAAAAGTATATACCCTTTTTTAGTAAATTTTACTGCATTCGACATAAGATTAATCAGAACCTGTTTTACTCTCAAACTATCCATTTCAATTTCAGGTGGTATATTAGAATCTATATAAATTATAATATCTACATCTTTGGATTTCTGCGGATTCCCTTTAAATACATTTGCCACATCATCTATAAATCTGTAAAAATCAATATATTCAGGATTAATTTCTATTTTTCCGGATTCTATTTTTGAAACATCCAATATATCTGAAATTATTTGTAAAAGGCTATAGGATGAAGCTTCCATTAACTTTAATTTTTCTTTTACATTCGAATCAAGGGTACTATCTCTTAAAAGAACATCTATAAAACCAATTATAGAATTTAAAGGGGTACGAATTTCATGACTCATATTAGCAAGAAATAGTGATTTAGCTTTTGATGCCTTAACTGCTTCATTTATTTTTTCCTCAAGTAATTCATTTGTAACTTTAATTTCCTCAAACATTATTGTTTCATTAGTAACATCAACTAATCCAAGAACAAACCCGACAGGTTTATTATCTTCGTAAAAAATACGCTTCACTATTTTATAATAACCGCCGCCAAACATAACAGGCGGTATTGACTTAGATAAAGTCTTAACTCTAACATCTAATATGCTATCCACTATTTCCTTCTTAAATAGGTCAGATATATATCTTCCAACTATATTGTCGTCCGTCTCTTCCTTAATCAATTTATTTGCTATCATAATTTCTCCATTTAGAGAACAATACAAAACTCCTACAGGTAGAAAATCGATTAATGTTTGAAAAAAATTCTTAATTTTAACAATATCTTTAGTTTTTAAAGTAATTTGTTCTTCCATATACTTTCTTTTGTTTATAAGTTCCTGCAATGAAGAATTAAGATTATAAATTATATTTTCCTGAAGAGAATCACTGAATATAGGATAAAGTTGGAGTTCTGAAATGTCAATGGACTCTTTTGCTGCTCGGTCTGTAGAACTTTCTATTAATCTAATTATCTTATACAGACTTCGAACTACAACTATAATTAAAAAGGCTGAAAAACTAAATACAAATATATAATAACAAAATATAGCCGTCTTTTTTAAATAAGGATCCAATGGTGAAATTAATAATAAGTGAAATACTATAAAATTAATAAATAAAAAAAACGCAAGTTTAATAAATTTTCTAAACATATTAGTTCTTGATAAAGGATAAACTATATCCGTTTTAAGTCTGTACAACTTAGAATAAATACTCTTTTTGGAATATGAGATAAGATAATCAGAAATTAAAAAAGCTGAAAATCTATATATAAGAAGCGCTGGAATAAAAGCTAATAAAATGGCCCCAAAATATCCTTTTAAGAAATAAATGTTTGGTGACAAATACAAAATAGACGCAAATAAAAAAAATAATACTATGAATGTATACAGAGTTATATTCTTAATAATAAAACTTTTAAATTTTTCTAAATTTCTAATAATTAAATCAAGTTCTTTAAAAGAATAATTATTCTTAACTAATTCTGTAAATGTTTTAAAATTATCATTTAGTATATTGTATTTCTCAGGTAATAATCTTATTTTTAATTTATAAAAAATACCGAATTGCAGTACAGATATTACAGTTACTATTATTCCACCAATTGTAAGCAAATAAAATATGTGATAATCACCTATAAAAAAATCGAGGTGTAAAAGCGGGAATAAACCTGTTATTATAAATATAGCATATCCAATACTAAACCACCCGCCAATCAAAACAGCAAGATATATAGCAAAAGTATATGACGTTAATTTTATAGTAATATTGAAAAAATTTTTTATAGTTCGTCTTGCAAAATCAAACATAAAAAAATTCCATAATAACCATTATATCAACATAATATATAATTATTTTTTATTGTCAATAAAAAATACCCGTAAAATTTAATCTATTCGAAAATGAGTACCAATAGAATTCTTATTAAAATATGCAGCTCGGGCAGTTAATAATGCAGTATGAACACCATTTCTTAGTTCTATAACATTTTTATCAAGGGCAGATGTTTTATAAAACTCCTCTACTGTATTTCTCAAATTTTTTAAATCTCCAATAGCGCGTTTTAATCGTTTTTTAGAACGAACAAGTCCTACATAATTCCACATTATATTCTTCAAATTCATCCAATCCTGTTTTATACAGGTCATGTCTACTTCTTCTGCTAAGTTGTTTGATATCGGATAAGGAAGTATATTATATTTTATATTTTTAAAATATTTTCTTTTATTTTTAACAATTTCCTTTATAGACCTGCCAGCCCAGACAAGCCCTTCCAGTAAAGAAGTGCTTGCTAATCTGTTTGCGCCGTGAATCCCTGTACAGGACACTTCTCCTATGGCAAAAAGGTTATTAAGATTCGTCCTGCCCCATACATCAACCTTAACACCACCACAACTAAAATGAAATACAGGCACAACAGGAATTGCTTCTTCTGTTATGTCTATTCCGTACTCTTTACAGGTTTTATAAATAGCAGGAAACTTCCGCTTTATTTTTGAAGCACTTAAATAAGAAGCAATATCAAGCAGGACATAAGGGTGATGATTTTTTATCATTACATCATGGATTGCGCGTGCAACTATATCTCGCGGAGCAAGAGAACCCTTTTCATGATATTTATCCATAAATTCCTTGCCATCTATTGTTTTTAAAATACCTCCTTCACCCCGAACAGCTTCGGAAATTAAAAACATATTCGGCTTTAATACATGCAGGGCTGTAGGATGAAATTGAGTATATTCCATATTAATAACATGTGCGCCTGCTCTGTCTGCAATTGCAAAACCATCTCCAGTAGATGCAACAGGATTAGTTGTATATTTATATATCTGCCCCATTCCCCCTGTTGCAAGTATTGTTACGTTAGAATTTATTATTTCTACATTAGATGTTTTTAAGTTTAAAAAATAAGCACCTAAAACTTTAGGCTCCTGATATATAAGCAGTTTATTATCAGTATGTTTATGCCCCAAAATTAAATCAAGAGCAAGATAATTGTCATATATTTTTATATTTTTATATTTTTTTATTAACTTAACCAGTCCAGATACAATGGCTTTGCCGGTTTCATCTTTACTGTGTATAATTCTGCGAACAGAATGAGCTGCTTCTTCCGACAAATCAAGTTCTCCGGCAGAATTTCGCGTAAAATTTATCTTTGCTTTATCTATAAGAAGATCTTGAATATATAACGGACCTTCTTTGGATAAAATCCTTACTGCATCCGGGAAAGAAAGTCCGGCGCCGGCATATAAAATATCCTCTGTTAAATTTAATTCAGAATCATTTTTTCCGCGAAATATAATCCCCCCTTGCGCATAATAAGTATTCGAATCTCTGGTTATTGAACCTTTTGTAGTTAATATTACATCAAATCCAGCTTCCGCTGCATAAATAGCTGCACTTAGCCCTGCTATTCCTGTTCCAATAATTAAAATTTCTGTGTTCTGCATTTCCATATATTATACCAACTTACTTAAGATAAGAGTTTTCATCTGTTTTAAAGCATTACTTCTATGACTTATTATATTTTTATTTTTTAAACTTAATTGTGCCATTGTTTTTCTTAAATCAGGTATAAAAAAAATAGGGTCATATCCAAAACCATTATTACCCTGCGGTTCAAATGTTATATACCCGTTTACAAACCCTGAAACATTATAGGAAAAATCTTTGCCATATAAAACCATTGTGGACACAAATTTTGCATTTCTTTTATAAAAAGGAACTCCTTTCAGTCTACTAAGAACTTTATTTATTCTATCTTCGTCAGTAGCATCTTCCCCCGCATATCTCGACGAAAAAATTCCCGGCTCATTATTTAAAAAAGAGACTTCAAGTCCTGAATCGTCAGCAAGACATATATATCCGGTTTCCTTAAAAAAAGCCTTAGCCTTTTTTAATGCATTCTCTAAATAAGTTTTTCCGTCTTCATTGACTTCAATACTTACTCCTATCTGTGCCGGAGAAAATATCGCAACATCTGTACCTTTAAACATGTTCTTTATTTCGCGATATTTGTGTTCATTGTTACTTGCCAATAAAATCCTTAATCGTTTCATAAATATAAATTATAGTTTTTATTTTTATCGTCAATACTTTTTCTCATACAATCCCTAAAAATAATAGGTAGATAAAAAGGTAAAATGGGGACGGTGCAATACTTTATTAACTTTTATTACTTTTCTTCCTGATTCTTTCTTAAAAAAAATAAAAAAAATTTAAAAAAGTTTAAAATTTTTAACTGTTTTTTTGTATATAATATATAAGAACAATTATTTAAGGAGGTTGCTATGAGAAGAGCAAGATTTACCTTTCTCGGTGCTTTCCACCATGTTATGAATAGAGGCATTAATGGCTCTTTTATCTTCCCTGAGCCTCAAGACAAACTCTTTTTTATCTCTCTTCTTAAATCTAAAGCTAAATTCTACCGTATCAAAATCCTCGCTTTCTGTATTATGGATAACCATTATCATATTATCCTGCAGAACACTTCTGGCAGACTTTCTGATTTTATGAAACAATTAAACGGTATCTACGGGACTTATTACAGGAAAAAGCACGGAGGCATGGGCTATGTTTTCCAGAATAGATTCAAATCTACTCTAATCCAG
>CAYQNP010000006.1:0-2838 GCA_964418785.1 uncultured Spirochaetia bacterium
TTATTTCCTTTTAAAATATTTGCTGCTATCCTTAAATCTTCAATCCTCCCGTTTGTACAGGTGCCTATAAATACCTGATCCAGTATTGTCTCTTCAATCTCATCTACGAAAACAGTATTATCAACTGTATGCGGTTTTGATATAACCGGTCTCAAATTTTCAAGGTCTATTTCAATCTCTTTTTCATATACAGCATCTTTATCCGGATAAAGTTCAATGTATTTTTCTTCCCGTCCATACTGTTTTAAGTACTCTTTTGTTTTTTCGTTTGACGGGAATAAACCTACTTTAGCACCTGCTTCTACAGCCATATTGGATATTGTCAGTCTGTCATGAACCGGTAAATTTTCAAAAAACTCACCATTAAATTCAAGCGCTTTATAAGTTGCTCCATCAGCTGTAATCTTCCCTATAAGATGAAGTATTATATCTTTAGGAAAAACTCCAGCCGGCAGAGATGTACCTTTAGCTGTTATTTTAAAACTTTCAGGTACTCTAAACCAGGTTTTTCCTGTTGCAATACCGATTCCAACATCTGTTGACCCCATACCGGTTGCAAATACAGTTAAAGCACCGCCTGTACAGGTGTGTGAGTCAGAACCAATAAGCACATCTCCCGGGTTTATATATTTTTCGCTCATAACCTGATGCGATATTCCCTGGCCGATTTCTGATACTTTTACGCCTGTCTTTTTTGCAAAATTTCGTAAGATATTGTGATCATTTGATAATTCTTTCTTGGGAGATGGAGAAGCATGATCAAGAAAAAGAATTACATTATCAGGTTTTGCAGCTTTTACCATATTTAATTTTTCCAACTGTTTTACAGCAAGAGGACCTGTACCATCCTGCATCAGAACCCAATCAACTTCACTTATAACAGTTTCTCCTGCTTTAACTTCTTTATTGCTATGTTTTGATAATATCTTTTCTGCTAATGTTAAACCCAATTTGCAACCTCCTAAATTTTTTTAATTATATTACATATATTTTTTTTAAAGTCAAATATTTTATAAATTATTGTTTTTTATTCAAGAGGATTCCTGTTTAAAAACGATTTAGTAAGTGTTACAATATCAGTATAATCAAGATTGGCACCTACCGGAATACCGTAAGCAAGTCTTGTAATCTTAATCTCAGAATTGGAGTTTTTTATTTTTTTTGAAATATATGTTCCTGTCGTATCTCCTTCAGGCGTGGGATTCGTTGCTATTATTATCTCAGATATTTCACTTTCAGATAATCTGTTAAATAAAGATTTCAGATTCAGTTTTTCAGGGCCAATACCATCCAGTGGAGATATAACTCCAAATAAAACATGATAAAGTCCGTTATATATATTAAGCCGTTCAATAGTTAAAACCTCTTTAGGTGTTTCCACTATACATATTTTACTTTTATCTCTATTGGGATTACTGCAGATAGGGCAGACATCTGTTTCTGAATAGTTGCCGCAAATCTTACAGTTTTTTATTTTAATTTTAACTGTAGTTAATTGTTTTGCAAAAGTTTCAGCAAATTCAGAAGAGTTGTTGAGTATGAAAAAAGCCAGTTTTTCGGCACTTTTAGGCCCGATTCCCGGCAGTTTTGAAAAAGTTTTTATTAAATCTTTTATTGATTCAGGGTATTCCATCTTTATTTAAAAAAGATTTGACATTCCGGGAAAACCCATTCCCCCGGATAGATGTTTTAATTCTTCAGTGAGTAAATTTCTGACTTTTTCCTGTGCTTGATTTATTGCTGCAATTATTAAATCTTCAAGCATTTCTACATCATCAGGATTTACGATTTCTTTGTTTATCTTTATACTTAATATTTCTCTATTGCCGTTCATTTTTACAGTGACCATATCCCCGCCTGCTGATGCTTCCACAATCTTTTTCTTTAAATTTTCGTGAAGTTCTTCTGCTTTTTTCTGGGCTTCCTGCAGTTGACTCATTATATTCCCGAGACCTTTGAACATTTTAATATTCCTCCTTAATAATATCTACTTTTTTAAATTTAAATATTTTCCTGCTTAAATCGATGAATTCATTTATCTCTTTCGGATATTCAATTTGTGTGTTTTTTTTTGCTGTGTTTTTTATAATAAATTCTATCTTAACATCAGCATTGAATTTTTCTTTTAATATTTTATTTATAAAATCCATGTTTTCCTTCTTCTGAATTGTTTTAAGGTGAAACATATTTTTTGAAGGATAACCGTAGGTAATAGTATTATTCTCAAATTTTATAAATTCTCCGGCTCTGAGTAAAGCAGATATTTGAGGAGATTCAATAGAAATAATTTTCATACAGGATTCCCACTCATTATTTATAATAGGAGTATTAGCATTAATTTGATCTTCGTTAACATTATTTTTTGCGGCTGTTGTTAATTGCTTTTCTTGTTGATTATCGTTTTTTATCTGTTGCGGGTCCGGTTTGTCCTGAATTTTATGCTGCGAATCATTGATTAAAACTTTTTTTTTTATGTTAGCTCCGGGTTTTAAATCAATATCTTCTGAATTATTGTTGTGTATGAAATCATAAATGAATCTAAGTGTTACTTTTTTGTTAATATTTATGAGTCTCAAGAATCCGATTTCTAAAAGTGTTCTGAATTGATTTGAATATCTGAAAGATGTTAGTAATTCAGTTAAGTAGTTTATCATTTCATCCAGAACTTCTGTGTCAAAATTATTGCTTAACGATGTTAAGTCATTAAATTCATCAGAAGTTATTTCCAGAATTTCCATATCAGAAATACCTGTTTTAATTAAAAGCAAATTTCTGATAAATTCCACAAGATTTGATATGAATAATTTTAAATCTTTTCCTTCTGAATAGAGTGAATTT
>CAYQNP010000007.1:0-2716 GCA_964418785.1 uncultured Spirochaetia bacterium
AGAATTTATGCTAATGTTACTTTTGCTAAAAGAAAATTTTTTAAATTTAATACTTTATTCTTTTTAGGTTATTCTGATTATACTGCAAATAATGTACTTGCTGAAAATATGGATTTTAAAAATAATTCTCAGGAACTTGCTAAAACTTATACAGTTGAAGCAAATCCTAATATTAATATTTCAATCGGAAGAATGATAAAAATTGATACAGCCATACTTTTTGAATATAATTATACAAAGTATGAAAATACTTATGACTGGTGGAATTCTCAGATGGGGGCTGTTAAAACAACTTACTGGAATACATCTGTTTATGTCGGGGAAGAGTATTATTGGGAAAATTTTTCGTATGCAGAGGAAAATTTCTGGGATTTGGGATGGGAGATAGATGCTTCTTTACCTATTTACGGAAGTAAAGATGAAGTTCTGAGTTTGCTTACAATGATTATGCTTAATTCTAAATTTACTTCAATGACTAAATATTATGGAATAAATGAAAATACTGACAATGATGTGATTTTTACTGTTATGAATAACAGGATAAACAAGAGGAGAGAAATATGGTTAAATACTACGCTGTCTCTGTTTTACAAAAAAGGCAGGATTCATTACAGATTTGATTTTATAGAGCCGCTTATTTATTCCAAGTATACAAAGACAACTGTTACGGATACTACGGGAAAAGAGTTATATACAAATGAAAAGGCAAATCAGCTTGCAATACAGGAAGGCAGCAAATTTGTATTATCAATAGGTTATGAAATTTAAAATAAAAGGGGTAAAATATGAAAATTAAGTTTTGGGGCGTAAGGGGGTCTATAGCATCACCGGGCGAGAAGACAGTGTATTATGGGGGAAATACTTCCTGTATTGAAATAAGATTTTCTGATAATTCATTTATTGTTATTGATGCAGGAACAGGTATACGAAATCTCGGCAAAAGTTTAATTGAAAACAGTAATGGAAAACCTGTTAGGGGAAAGATTTTTTTAACGCATACTCATTGGGATCACATTCAGGGAATACCTTTTTTTCTGCCTGCATATATTAAAAATAATAAATTTGAAGTATACGGGCCTACTAATTACAGCCACACTCTCGAAGAGATTGTTTCAGACCAGATGAAAAAAATATATTTCCCGCTTAAACTTGAAGATCTGGAGGCTGAATTTTCTTTCTTTGAACTTGAAGAAACAACTAAAGAATTTGATAATTTTAGAATTAAAACCGTATATTTAAACCATCCTATCTTTGCACTCGGATACAGAATAGAAGCAGAAGATAAAGTCATTGCAACAGTATATGACCATGAGATACCTGATAATATATTTAATGTTCCATGGCTTAAAACAGACGGAAATATTTCTGCTTCAGAAGTAAGACAGAAAAAAATATTGGAATTAATTGATAATGCAGATTTGATTATTCACGATTCACAATATACTGAAGAAGAATATAAAGAAAAAATCGGATGGGGACATTCTACTTATGAATATGCTATCAGTAATACAGTAAAGTCAAATGCATCCGGACTTGTATTTTTTCATCATGACCCTGATAGAAGCGATAAAGAGTTAAATAATATCTTTGAAAAATATAAAAATTTTGTTAATGAAAGTAAATATAATTTTGAACTGTTTATTGCAAGAGAAGGAATGGAGATAAATTTGTAAATATGAGTGAGCTTAGTTCTGTTATTGACGAATTAATTAATGAAAATATATTTTATAGGAATATTTCTTTTAAGAAACATATAGCTGAAAAGCCGGCTGCTTATGTTGACTTCCCGCAGGATATAAATGATGAGTTGAAGAATGTATTAACTAATAACGGAGTAGAGAAGTTATATTCACATCAGGCTGAAACATATAATAATGTCCGTGCAGGAAAAAATGTTGTTATAGTTACTCCTACTGCTTCAGGTAAAAGTCTTTGTTATAATCTGCCGGTCATTAATGATATACTGTCTAATACCGGAACTGCATTATACTTATTTCCAACAAAGGCTTTATCTCATGATCAGTTTAATGAACTGTTGAATATAACTTCGCAGTTAAAATCAAAGATTACAGTTGGAGTTTATGACGGAGATACACCTGCAGGAATAAGAAAAAAACTCAGGGCAAAATCTGATATTATTATAACTAATCCTGATATGCTGCATGCCGGAATTTTGCCGAATCACACTAAATGGGATTCATTTTTTTCGCAATTAAAATATATTATTATAGATGAGCTGCATATTTATAGAGGAGTATTCGGCAGTCATTTTGCAAATGTTTTAATAAGGCTGAAGCGCATATCAAAATTTTACGGAAGCAGTCCTTTGTTTATTTTAAGCAGCGCAACAATAAGTAATGCAGATGAATTGGCAGAGAAACTTACAGGTGAAAAAGTTGTTCTTATAAATAAGAGCGGAGCACCTGTAGGCGAAAAATATTTTTTTCTATATAATCCGCCGGTTGTTGATAAGACTCAAAATATAAGAAGGAGTATTATACAGGAAGCTGTAACTATTGCTTCTGAATTTATCAGAAAAGATATTTCCACGATTATTTTTGCAAGAAGCAGATTAAATGTTGAACTTATTTATCAGTATTTAAAGAGGAACGGAAAAATTAAAGATGCTGATAATGTTATAAAGAGTTACAGGGGCGGATATTTGCCTGATGAGCGGAGAGATATTGAAACAGGTTTAAAGCAGGGAAAAGTTAAA
>CAYQNP010000008.1:0-4133 GCA_964418785.1 uncultured Spirochaetia bacterium
ACTGAATATATAAAAACAGTAAAAGCAAATGCTAAAGAGATAAGAGAAAAAGTTTTAAAATATATTATGGTTAGACGAACGCGTTCTGAGATAGAAAAGTATTTTGCTGAAGATCTAAAAAAACAGAATTTAAAATTCCCGGAAATAAAGGACCCTATCCCCCTTTATTATCAATTAAGTAATGAAGAAGATGAAATTTTTCAAGAAACAATAAAATTAATTACTCAGGAATTTAAATATTCCCGTTACACCCCGCTTTTATATTTAAAAGAAAAAATAGCACAATCTATGGAAATATCTCAGAAAAATATGGGAAAGTTTATGAAAATATTGCTTGTAAAAAGATTGGAAAGTAGTTTCTATGCTTTTCGTAAATCAATTGATAGATTTATTCATTCTTACGAGATGTTTATTAAGGAATTTGATAACGGAAATGTCTATATAAGTAAAAAGTATATAAACAAAATATTCGAATTATTAGAAAACGATGATGACTCAGCAGTGCAAAGATTAATTGATGAGGGCAAAGCTGAAAGATATAATAGTAACAATTTTAGGGAGGAATTTAAGAGAGATTTAGAAAATGATATTGATATTTTGAAAAAAATAGAATCATTATGGAATAAGATTAAAAGAGACCCGAAACTTGAAAAATTACAGAAGGAATTAAAAGAAAATGAAATTTTAAGAAATAAAAAGATTATTATATTTACGGAATCAAAAGAAACTTCAGAATATCTTTCAGAAAAACTTTCGGGAAAAGTACTCTGTTTTAACGGCAGTTCTTCAGATATAATTCGTGATCTGGTGATAAAAAATTTTGATGCAAATGTAAAGCATCCAAAAAATGATTACAAAATTTTAATTTCAACAGAAGTATTATCCGAAGGTGTTAATTTGCATCAATCGAATATAGTTATAAATTATGATATTCCATGGAATCCGACAAGAATGATGCAGAGAGTGGGGCGAATAAACAGAGTTGATACTAAATTTGATGAAATATATACTTTTAATTTTTTCCCCACAGTACAATCTGAAGATGAAATTCAATTAAAAAAGACAGCAGAAGCAAAAATTAATGCTTTTCTTACATTATTAGGCGGTGATGCCGCTATATTAACCGAAGGTGAACCTGTTTCTTCTTATGAATTATTTAACAGATTGATTTCTAAGAAAAGTATTTTGGGCGAGGAAGAAGTTGATGATAGTGAATTAAAATATTTAAATATAATAAAAGAAATTCGGGATAATAATCCGCAACTTTTTGAAAAAATAAAATATTTGCCTAAAAAATCTCGTTCTTCAAAACAATGTAAATATAGTACAGACATTCTTGTCTGTGAAAAACAAGGCGGCACAGACATTCCTGCCAGTGAAAAAAAGACACAGACAGGAATGTCTGTGTTACATTCTAACACAAATTCACTTCTAACATATTTTAGAAAAAGAAAATTACAAAAGTTCTTTATTGTAAATGATGTAACTGAACCACAGGAATTGGATTTCATAACAGCAGCAAAGATTTTTGAATGTAATTCTGATGAGAAAAAACAGGTCTTATCAAAGAAGTATTATGACTTATTGGAGAAAAATAAAGAAGCGTTTATTAAAGCCACTACAGATGAATATATTATAAAGGATAAACATAGTGGTGGCAGAGATACTAAAAAGCAGGTTCTGAAAATTTTAAAAGTTACTTTAAAAAATAGCGCAAAGTTTACCGATGAACAGGAGATATATTTGAAAAAAGTTAAAGAACAATTTGAAAAAGGTGCAATTCCAAAAGAAACTGCTAAAAATCTTTTAAAAGCATTAAATAATTTAAAATCCGATTTAAACAATCCATTAAAAGTTTTTGCTGTTGTCCGACAAAATGTATCTAATAGATTATTAGCAAGTCATTATGTGGAGAATTTGCAGAGCTTTCCTGATAAAAGAGAAGTTGTTTTATCGTTATATTTAATATCAAATGGAGAGTGATTATGATAACTTTAAATGAATTAAAGAAAGAATTATATTCCCACAAAAAAGAATTGTATGAAAAATATAAAATTAAAGAAATAGGAATTTTTGGCTCTTTTGTTAGAAATGAGCAAAATGCAAAAAGTGATATTGATATACTTGTAGAATTTGAAGTAACACCTTCTTTGTTAAAATTTGTTAATCTTGAATATTATTTATCGGACTTATTGGGAGTAAAGGTGGATTTAGTTATGAAAAGAGCATTAAAGCCAACTATAAGAGAAACTGTTCTAAAGGAGATTGTCTTTATATGAAGCGGAATGTTAGAGATTATATCGTTGATATACTAAATGAGTGTGATTATCTTATAAGTAGAACAAAGAAATTAAATTATAATTCATTTTTAAATAATGAAGATTTGAAAAAGGCATTTGTTAGGAGTCTTGAAGTAATAGGTGAAGCTGTAAAAAATATACCTGATGAAATAAGAGAACAATTTCCTGTGATAATGTGGAAGGAGATGGCAGGAATGAGAGATAAATTAATACATGCCTATTTCGGCGTTGATTATGAAGTGGTATGGAAAACTGTGGTTGAGGATATCCCTGCTATAAAGAAAAATTTTACAGATATAATAAATAAATTGTTTGGTGAGAAAAATGAATAAAGAACAGGCAAGGCAATTGATTAAACAAACTTTTGAATCTGCTTTTAATAAGGAACAGTTTGTTAATTTTATAAGAAATTTTTTAAATACAATTGACGAATCTAAAGCATTTCACGCAAAAGGGTATGTAAAAGAATATTTTAAACAGGTTGCTAATGTGATAAAGACTTATGAGCGTATAGGAACTTACACGGACTCATCAGATAATAAAATTGATATCCTCATTGTTTATTTAGAACGAAACGAATCTCTTGATAGAGCAAGAACCACCTTAAGAAATTTTGTTGCAAGATACCTCAAAGATAGAGGAGAAAAAGATGCTGCATTAGTTGCTTTTGTAACTCCTGATAAAAGAGATTGGAGATTTTCTCTTATAAAAATGGAATACCGTTTTAAAGAAACTGCCTCTGGCAGAATGAAAGTAGAAGAGGATCTTACACCTGCAAAAAGATGGTCTTTTCTTGTGGGAGAAGGTGAAAAAAGTCATACAGCACAATCCAGATTGATTGATATTCTTGCTGATGATGAGAACAACCCTACTCTTGAGCAACTTGAAGAAGCATTCAATATTGAACCTGTTACAGAGGAGTTTTTTGAAAAATACCGCAATCTTTTTATACGAACTGTTGATGAACTGGATAAAATAGTTGAAAACAATAAAAAAGTGAAAAAAGACTTTGAGGAAAAAAACATTAATACAGTGGACTTTGCAAAAAAATTATTAGGTCAAATAGTATTCTTATATTTCTTGCAGAAGAAAGGATGGTTTGGTGTAGAAAGGGATGCAGATTGGGGAACAGGACCAAAAGACTTTTTACGACGATTATTTAATAAAGAGTATGGAGATTATAAGAATTTCTTTAATGACATTTTAGAGCCATTATTTTATGAAGCACTTGCAAGAGAAAGAGATGACAATTTTTATAGTAGATTTAATTGTAAAATCCCATTTCTAAATGGCGGTCTTTTTGAAGCAATAGCTGGTTATGACTGGGTACATACAGATATTAATCTTCCTGACAGTTTGTTTTCTAATAACAATATAACGCCTGAAGGAGATACAGGCGACGGAATTCTTGATGTGTTTGACAGGTTTAATTTTACTGTGAAAGAAGATGAACCTCTTGAAAAAGAAGTTGCTGTTGACCCGGAACTTCTTGGTAAATTATACGAAAAATTTAATGCTATAAGACCAGATAATTTTTATGATTATAAAAAAGCACTGGCGATCGGCAAAAAGAATCTTGAAAAACAATTTAATAAAAAATTTGGGGTTTATTATACACCACGAGAAATTGTTCATTATATGTGCCAGCAGAGTCTAATCTATTATTTACATACTTCTATAAATCAGGAATTAAAACAGAAACCAATTGCACCGGCATCCCAGTTGAAGTTGGATGGATCTGCAATTGATAAGCAGTTGAAAATTAATACATCAGATGTTGATATAATTTCCATAGAAGAAATTGAAAAACTTATTAAAGAGGGGGAACATTTT
>CAYQNP010000009.1:0-2525 GCA_964418785.1 uncultured Spirochaetia bacterium
ATTTCTTAATACAGAAGCACAGAAAGAATGAAAAGTTTTAACCCACATATCCATACTATTAAGTCCAAGCAATTTGCCTGCTCGTTCCCGCATTTCATTAGCAGCCTTATTTGTAAAAGTGACAGCAAGTATCTTATAAGGAGAGACATTATGTTCTGATATTAAATATGCAATTCTATGAGTTATTACTCTGGTTTTTCCGCTGCCGGCACCGGCCGTAATCAATAATGGTCCCCGAAAATGTTTTGCTGCTTCAATCTGAGCATTATTTAAGTCATTTAGCATATAAAATTTATTACTTCCGCTCAAATTTTCCCATTAATACGGCTTCTGCAATGATATGATCTTTTATTGCTTCATCAAGTTCTTTTCGCTTAGCACCTTCTTTTAAATCAAGCATAGTGTCAAGAGCATATAATCTAAAAAAATATCTGTGGATGCCGGAAGGAGGGCATGGTCCGCCGTACTCTAATCTTCTGAAATCATTCTCGCCAAGGACACAATTATCAGGAATGCTGTTTTCTTTAATAACTTTAGTATTTACAGGGATATTCCATATTAGCCAGTGCTGCCATGTACCCATTGGAGCATCAGGATCATCCATTATTAAAACAAGACTTTTTGCATTCTCAGGAACCCCATCAATTCTTAATTCCGGATTTATATCTTCTCCTTTACAAGAATATTTCTCAGGTATAAATCCTTCATTAGTAAATGCCGGGGATGTTATTGACAACATCTCTTTTCCTCCTTTCCTTATTTTTCTATTTCTGCAAGTTGCTATTCCTGCTATGCTCAAAATAATAAAAAAAACAAATATTATTTTTTTCATTCTATAACTTCAATTATGTAATTTTTTACTTTTATATATTTAGAAAAAAGTTTAATTGCAAAATAAGAACCCACCATACCGACTATACCTATTATACCGGAATATAATTCGTTAATATTTAAATATATTCCAGCACCGATAAAACCAATAAGAGCAAGTAATGGAATAAAATAAAACAAAAAACTTGCAAACAATATATTTTCATTAAGGAACACTTTAACTTTTTCGCCTTCTTTCGCAGAAGGCTTATTAACAGCGATTATGTGACGGGATGATTCTGTATTAAGTACACAATGTTCACATTTATCACAAGAAGCAGGAACATCAATAACAATTCTGCTCAAATTACCAATATTTTTTTCAACAATCCCGATTTCAATCATTTTACTTTTTTGCCCATCTCATCATAAAATAAGGATTTAACGGTTTACCGTATCTTCTTATCTCAAAATGCAAATGCGGACCTGTAGTTAATCCTGTATTTCCCACATAGCCTATAATTCTACCCTGTCTTACTCTCTGGCCGTATCTTACTCTATATTTAGACAAATGAGCATACCTTGTTGAATAGCCGTTTGAATGCCGAATAATTATCATCTTGCCGTATCCTCTGTTTCTGCCTACAAATATAACCTTTCCGCTTTCTGCTGCACGAACCGGCGCACCGTAATAATTTGCAATATCAATTCCAGTGTGAAACTCCCTTCTGTGAGTTATAGGGTGAATCCTCCAGCCAAAGCCGGCTGTTATTCTGCCGAATAACGGAACAATAAATCTGCCGAGTAAATTTATTCTTTCCTGTAAGTTATACTTCCCATTTGCTACAAAAACCTCTTTAACATCTTCATTAGTCTCAGACAGCTCGTCTTTTAATTCATTTACATCTATAATATCTTCGGTCTGCACATTATATCTTTCAGCAATACTTTCAAGAGTTTCCCCTTTCTCTATTTTGTGTAAAATTCCGTCTTTATTAGGTATCCTGATCTCCTGACCGGGCTGTAAAATATGCGCATTTTTCAAATTATTTATACTAAGAAGAGTATCCATTGAAAGCCCTGTTTTTCTGGATATCTGCCACAGACTCTCCCCCGGTTTTATTTTATATATAACTATCTTTAAGTCTGAAGGGACAGTATAACCGCCTTCTCCTTTAAAACGTTCTATATCTTTTATTAATAAAGAATATATCTTATCATCAGGAGACAGACTGTGAAGCTGCTTTCCGTTATAATCTATCCTAAAAGGGTTTATTAGCACTAATATTAAAATTATTGTAAATAAAGTACCACTGATAATAGTAATTTTTTTTTCATTAGCAGTAAATTCATATTTTAATATCTTTTCTTTTATCATATTTATATTCATGGGTATAAATATATGTATTTATTAATAAAAGTCAAATAAAAAATTTTTGGATCCTGTCGATGAGCCAATAGATCGTTAGCATGGAACAAAACACTGTTTTTTTTCTGTTGTCTCATTGAATATAAAAACAAATAAATATTGACAATAAAAATACTACATATATAATATTGTCGCATTATGGTTGATGATTTCTTTTTTAAACAGCAATTAAATAAATCGCAATACAGCGCAGTTATAACAACCGAAGGTCCGTTACTCGTATTAGCAGGTGCAGGTTCCGGAAAAACCCGAGTTATCACTTACAGAATTCTCTATTTACTGAAAA
>CAYQNP010000010.1:0-15094 GCA_964418785.1 uncultured Spirochaetia bacterium
TAACATTTTTCCGTTTTACAACAGGTCTGCTTCTCAGCCTGACTCTCTCACCTATTATTATACCTTTTGATTTGCTTGTAGCATACTTCTTGTTATATCTTTTCTGTGCCTTTACTATTTTTAACTTCTTATTTGTGTTTCTCTCTATATCTTTAATTTTATAAATATTCTCAAAATATGATAAAACAATCGGTAAATCTGCTTTGTCCTTCTTTATTTTAACTGATAAGGATTTCTTTAAACTAATCTCTGCTCTCTCTAATTTATTATAAACCAGATAATATTCTCCCAATAAATAATTTACAATTTTTCCCACCACTCCCTTTTTACCACTCAAATCCTGCAACATACCCAAAAACTCTTTACTGTTCTTTGCCTTATTATTCATATATTTAAGCATATAAAAATCTATTTCTTTTAACTTATATTTTTTAAAATCCTTAAATAATTTATCTAATTTTGAATTATACTTATAATTCCCATTTAAAATACTTCTAACATATAATACAAATAATTTCTCTTTATACTCTTTATTATCTGTCATGTCTGTAAACTTTTCTAAATTTTTTATTTTATCTTCATCTTTTGACAAAGAGTTATAATAAATTCTAAATGCATCTCTCCCATACGATGTAGCCGGAAACTTTGACCAGATAATTTTATAATCTCTGTAGTCATAAATAAATTTGTTATGTAAAATTTTAAACTTAAATTTTTTGGCAATAATATAATCTTTTTTATATTTTCGTTTATTAAGCACTTTTACCAATTTGCGTTTTGCTTCTGCTTTAATAAAAAGAAGTTTCAAATTTTTTTTTGTAAGTTTATTTTTTAAAAAATAATGATTAACAAAATCAACAACTTTCACATATCGTTTATTATCCATTTCCTGAGACAGATAAATATCTTCCTGTTCAATAGAGTCATAAACATTTGCATTGGTCGAACTGTCGGCAAATTCTTCATAAACAATTTTATCATCATTTTTTGAACAGTTAAGAACAATAAGATTAATAAAAATCAGGATATAAAGGAGCCATTGAAATTTTTTCATACTATTTTTCCCTGTAGACTGTGATAGCAACATCCGGGCACACCACAGCACATAAAGTACATCCTGTACATTTATCCATATCATTAACAATCACATAATTAAGTCCTTTATCATTAAACTTGCTGCTCAGTTCTATAATTTTCTGGGGGCAGGCATTTATGCACAATTCACAGCCTTTACATTTATTAATATCAATTTCTATATAACCTTTCATACTGAAACACCTTCTTTATGTAAATATGCAAAAATATACGGAATAAAAATAAAATGTCTACATTTTTTTATGTTTTTAAAAAATTTTATTTTAAAACAAGCCGACGAGTAATTTAGGTAATTCATTTAAAGAATATACAACAATATTACCGTTTGATTCAACAAATTTTTGTGCTCCTTCTGTAAATTGCGCAGGACATATAAAAACACCCTTCTTTGCTTTTGCTTCATACATTTGCTGTGTTAAATTCCTGAGCGGAATTTCTCCCACCTTTCCCTGATCCCATCTGCGAACCTGTATTAATGTTATAACACCGGCACCGCCGATCTCCTTTGCAACAAAATCAACACCGTCTCCCTCTACAAAATCAGCAAGGTCAGGTCTTAAATTTTCTTTTATTATATTATATCCTAACCTTAACACCAGCTTTCTGCTTATATCAATAAATTTCTTCCTGTCAACTTTTAAAAATTCCTTTACTACATTTGCAGATGTTATTTTTGATGCTTCATCTTTTATATTATCAAGTTTATCCTGCCCATCCAATATTTCTATATTAAACCGTTTTGTACTTGTCAGTCCCCCTATCAGCCATAAATAATTTTCATTCAGAAATGAATCTTCCCACATCTCCTTTATTCTGTTAAAAACAGTCTCAAACTTAGCTTTTTTACTGTCGTGAATCTCTTCCTCTTCAGGGTGAGTATGCTTTAAATAAGCAGCGGCTGCAGGTGTTAAATCCAATTCTATCTCTTCTTCTGTTTCTTCCCGGGCATCCGGATTTAACAGCCATTCTACATATTCTATTAATTCATCAACATCCGTATTATACGGATCTATACCTTTTAACAATTTTAACTTACTTCTTGCTATATCATAATTCCCAAATAAAATATTCATCATTCCATAATCAAATAGAAGCTGCTTATACTCATCTGAAAGAGAATTACTTTTTGCAAATTCTATAGCTGAATCAAGAAACTCATTTACTTTATCTTCTTTCTTTTCCATAAAAAAACTTCTGATAAGCAACCGAAAACTCATATATTTCCATTCATTATCTTTTGTGGTTTGAATTACTTTAAGAAGATATTCAGGGACTCGTTTATAAGTACCAGCCATATATAAAGCAATACCAATATAATAATTTAGATCATCATTATTCGGCGCTAATTTTAAAGCCTGCTCAAAGGATGCTATTGCTTTATTAAAATCTTCTATCTGTACATAGCATAATCCAAGATTAACAAAGGTTTTTAAATCCGTAGGTCTGCTGTTTGCAGCCTGAGTAAAATATTCTATTGCGCGTTGGTAATCCAACTGCCCGGCATGAAGCAGGCCAAGATAATAATTTGCAGTAAAATCATGAGGAAACACCATTAAAATTTCTTTAAAAGTAAAAAAAGCTTCCTGAAGCCTCTTTAACTCAAACTGAATTTTTCCTACTTCCTGCAAAATAGCCAGTTTATTAATCTCTTCATTAAACCGTCCTATCTCCAGTATTTTCCGGAAATGCTCTTCTGCTTTAATAAGTACTCCTTTCTGCTTGTACAATTGAGCAAGTCTGTAATGGGCTTCATAATTATTCTCATCTTTTTCAACTGCTCTGGTAAACTCAAGAATAGCTTCGTCAATATTCCCTTCGGTAAGAAACCGTAATCCCCTATTATAGGCATCAAGCTTTGGAGCAATAAAAAAAACATATAACCCTATTAAAATAAAAATAAACTCTATTACTAAAAACCAGAAAATCAAAATCTAACCTCTTCTAAAATTTAATCTATCGCTATATCTATTTATCGGTTGTTTTTATATTTTTATTTAATAACCCTAATTGTCCGCAACCGGCTGCAATCTCTTTTCCTCTGCTCAGCCGTTCCGTATATTTTATATTATACTTCTTTAACAAAAAAAGAAACTTCCTTATTTCTTTGTCTGACGGAACTAATTTATCATCTTTATACATAGGATTATACCTTATTACATTTATATTGTAAATAAAACCTTTTAAAATCTTTTTAAGCCTTACAACATCTTTTTCTCTCATATTTATATTGTGCATCATTATATACTCGAAAGTTATTTTTTTATTCTTTACCTTTGTATATTCCTTTAAAGTTTTAAATAAATCATTTAAAGTATTACTTTTAGAAATCGGCATTATTCTTTCTCTGATTTCCTGAAACGGAGAATTTAATGAAACTGCTAATCGAATCTGCAAATCAAAAGATATTAATTTCTTTATTCCTTCTATTATACCTGCTGTTGATACAGTTATATGTCTGCTCCCTATATTAATTGTATGCTTGCTGTTTAGCATTTTTATAGTTTTTATAACATTATCATAATTTAACAGCGGTTCTCCCATCCCCATAAAAACAATGTTAGTTAAATTTTTCCCTCTGTTCCTTAATATTTTGCTCACATATAATACCTGATAAATGATTTCCGCTACACTTAAATTTCTGTCAAACCCGAGTTTTGCAGTAGCACAGAAAGAACAGTTTAAAGCACACCCCACCTGTGAAGAAACACAAATTGTATTCCGATTACGGCTCTTTATTAAAACAGTTTCTATATACTTATTATCAGTTGTTTTAAATAAAAACTTCTCTGTCTTCTCTTTCTTTGATATTATAACCTTTTCCGGATGAAGTATATTTAATATAAAATTTTCTTTTAAATACTCTCTCTCCTTTTTAGAAAGATTATTCATATTGTCGAAATTAAATTCAAACTTTTCATAAATCCAGTTAAAAATTTGGCGGACTTTATACGAACGGAACTCAAGTAAATCTGTCAGCTCTTTTTCAGTATAATTAAGAATTTCCTGCATTGTATACTATATTTTTAAAATCAATTTTGCAATAGAAAAATAGATTGTTAAACCTGTAGAATCCAATAATGATGATAATAACGGACTGCTGACTATTGCAGGGTCAAGTTTAATCTTCTTTAAAAAAATCGGCAATAGTGTTCCTATAATATTTGACCAGACAGAAACTGCAATTAATGACAGTCCTACAACAATACTAACATTTCTGGTTGACGGTTCCACATAAGTACGCAGGTATAGTATAGCAGCAAGCACTGCACCGAGTAATATACCGATGAAAATTTCTCTGATAAACAGCTTTACCCAATCACTTATCTCAACATCTCCTATTGCAAGAGCACGAACCATTAAAGCAGATGCCTGTGTTCCTATATTCCCGCCGCTGCCTACTATTACTGTAAGAAAAAATGATAAAGTTATAACCTTTGACAAAGTATCCTGAAAAAAAGAAATAATACTTGCCGATATAGTACTACTCCATATTAATAATATAACCAGCCATATAATTCTTTTTCTAAACAAATTAAAAACAGAAACATCTGAATAACTGTCTTCAATAGGTGCAACAGCAAACTGTTTGTGAATATCTTCTGTAGCTTCTTCTTCTGCAACATCCATTATATCATCAACTGTTATAATACCAACAAGACACCCATTATCAACTACCGGCATAACTGTTAAATCGTATTTTTTCATTTCTTCAACAGATTTTTCCTGGTCATCATAGGCAGATAAAGCTATATATTCATAATCAAGTAAACTCTTTATTTTCTTATTCGGTGATGCTAAAATTAAATCCTGCAGTTTAATATCATCTATTAAATTCCAATTCTCATCAATTATATAAATAGTTGAAATTGTTTCTTTCTCTTTTCCGTATTTTCGAATATGGCTTAATGCTTTGCTTACAGTCCAATCCTGCTTTATAGCAATAAATTCAGGCGTCATTAACCGGCCGATACTGTCTTCAGGATAACTTAAAAGTTTTCGAGATTCAATAAACTCATCTCTCGGCAACAATTTAAGTATGTAAGAACGCAAATCTTTATTAATATCTTCAAGCACCTCAGTTCTGTCATCAGGAGACATCTCAAGAAAAATATTCTTAAGCCTAACTTTAGGAAGTCTCTTCAGTAATTCTATCTGTATTGATTTATCAAGATAAGGGAATACCTGAGATCCTACACTGGCAGGTAATTTTTTAAAAAATTTGACAATATTATCATTATCAAGTTCCTGTAAAAGTTCAGATATTTCCTGGGGATGAAATTCCATTACAGCTTCAATTATCCCGTCCCATTCGCCTTTCTCTATTAAATACTCTATATCAGGCTGTAATAACTCTTTTAACATTTGCCAAATATAATACCGATAAAAAAATAATCAATAAAAATCTTTATAATCTGTAAAATAAAAACTGTAATGGTTTATACATAAACTTATTTCTATTTACTATACAATAAAAAAAATTATTCTTGACAATAAAAAAGCATAAAATATATTACAACGATATACTACAAAATAACAGGAGGCGAGATATGGAATATCCAACACATTTAAAAGGCAAACATCTTATTACAACTCAGGAATGGGATAAAAAGGATTTAGATATAGTGTTAGAAGTAGCAAAAGAAATGAAAGCAAATAGATTTAACCATCCGTTAAGTAAAGCACTTTTAAACAAAAGTTTTTTTATGTTTTTTTACAATCCGTCTGTAAGGACAAGACAATCATTTGAAGTAGCAGCCACAGAACTTGGCGGGCATGCTCTTTTCCTTGAGCCTAAATCTATGAGATTAAAAACAGAAAAAACTGCAGGAGAAACAGTAGAAGATGCTGCAAATGTAATGTCGCAATATGCTGCAGGATTAGGTATAAGAATATTAGAAGATGCTATTCCCTATTACGGAGCAGGAGATAAACTGTTACGCGAATATGCTAAATATGGTAAAATTCCTGTTGTATCAATGGCACATGATAAATACCATCCGTGTCAGGGTCTTGCAGATATTATGGGACTCCAGAACAATCTTGGAAGTGATTTAAAAGGTAAAAAAGTCTTACTTACCTGGGGAAAAGGAGCACTGGTTCGTTCCTGGTCATCTGTTCAGGAATTTCTATTAATAGGTTCAAGATTCGGAATGGAAATAACTCTGGCATACCCTGAAGGTTATGACCTTGATCCTGAAGTAATAAAATCAGCAAAAGCAAACGCAGAAGAAAACGGAGTTGATTTTAAAATAACAAATGATGTAAAAGAAGGATACGAAGGAGCACAGGTGGTATATTCAAGAAACTGGATGACTGCAAATGCATACAGGGACGGAGTATTACAAAAAGAAGAAGAAAGAGAAAAAGCAATGAAATATACTGAATGGATTTGCGACGAAGAAAAATGGAAATTAACAAACAATGCACTATTTATACATCCTATGCCGGTTGACAGAGGCAGTGAAGTAACAGATGAAATTGCATCAAGCAAAAACTCAATTATATACGAGATAGCCGGCAACAGACTGCATGTACAAAAAGCTGTTATGGCATTAACAATGGGAGACTTATGAAATATATCTTCGGCCCCGTGCCGTCACGACGACTGGGACTCTCGTTAGGACTTGATATCATACCATTCAAATACTGTTCTCTTGATTGTGTGTATTGCGAATGCGGAAAAACAACTGTAAAAACTCTTGAAAGAAAACCATATGTGCCTGCTGATGCAGTTATAAACGAATTAAAAGAGTTCTTAAAAAAAGATATAAAATTTAATTATATTACATTTTCCGGCTCAGGAGAACCAACTCTAAATTCAGACATAGGAAAAATGATAACTCAAATACGAGAAATTGTTCCTGCTGATAAAAAAATAGCAGTATTAACAAACGGAACACTTCTTCATCTTAAAGAAGTCAGAGAAGAATTGAAAGGCGCTGATCTGGTAGTCCCTTCCCTTGATGCTGCAATACAAAACACCTTTTTCAAAATCAATCGTGCTCCAATAGAACTAAATATAGAAAAAATAATAGACGGTCTTATTACTTTCAGAAAAGAGTTTAAAGGCGATATATGGCTCGAAATATTTTTTCTGAAAGATATTAATGATTCGCCCAAAGATATTGAGGAACTAATAAAAGCAGCTGCGAAAATAGAGCCGGATAAAGTTCAGTTAAACAGTATAGACAGACCACCGGCTGAAATATGGGCAAAAGGTCTCTCAAAAACAGAAATGGAAACAATTCTTTCTAAATTTAAAAAATTCGGTTTGCCAGCTGAAATCATAACAAGATTTAATAGTGAGCAAGAAGAAATTACAAAAGAAGTTAAAGATGCAGAAAAATTAATATTGGATATGATAAAAAGAAGACCTGAAACACTGAAAGGTTTATCAGAGGCTTTAAATATGCACATAAATAATTTAAACAAAATTTTATCCATACTTGAAAATGAAAATAAAATAGAAACAACTATTGTAAACAACAATACTTTTTATAAAATTAAAGAGAAATAATAATTTTGTGAAAAAAAAATTTTTCTATATAACAATCACAGGACTGCTTATAATTGGGGCTATTATTTATCTTACAGCAAATAATAAAACTATATCAGCACTGGAAAATATTAATAAAAAATTATTTCTCACAGGAGTTCTTTTTTATCTGTTAATGAATCTGGCAGATGCAGCAAGGACAAAAATCCTGCTTAAAGGCACAGGAGATAATATTTCAATGCTTGAGAGTCTTGAATTAGTTGCTACTCTTACTTTTTTTAATCTTATAACACCATTCAGTTTCGGCGGGCAGCCTTTCCAGATATATATTCTGCACAAAAAAGGCATACCTGCCGGCAACGCTTCAATCGTAGTAATTACCAAACTCTTATTCGGTGCGGTTGCTTTGATGGGTGTAGTACTCTATGCTCTTATATTTTATCCTCATATTCTTGGAAATTCTACCGGAATAAGATTAGGAATAAAAATAACAAGTATTTTAATAATTTTAATGAGTATACTGTTTGTAATAGGCATTTATAATACAAAAACAATTGTAAAACTCATTTCAAAATTAAATAATATTTTAAAAAGATTTCACATTTTAAAAAAAAATAAAAATTATACTGAAAGCATTGAAAAACAGTTAATTCTGGCAAGAGAAAGTTTTACAACATTCCTGGGTAAAAAATTCGGTTATTTTTTATCAGGATTTATTTTATCATTTATAACAATTTTATCGAATTTACTAATGATAGTATTTTTCATTTTAAGTTTTCATATAAAAATAAATATATTAGAAGCAACATCTGCAGCAGGACTTTTAATATTTGTAGTAACATTTCTTCCCACTCCCGGGGCAAACGGACTTGGTGAAGGTGTATTTTATTTGATATTCAGACAATATACTCCAACTTATATTATAGGTGTCATAATATTTCTATGGAAATTTTTTCATCATTACTTAACTTCTGCAGTAGGCTTTGTTGTATCAATAAAATATTTTACAGATTTATTGAATAAAAAAAATTAATATCTTAAATAATATTGATACTCATTAAAGTTATATCATCATAAAGTTTAACATTTTTATCCGCCAGACCGGAATCCCTAAGAACAGCTTCAAATAAATCATAGCCTTCTAAGTTCCTATGCTTTCTAACAGATTCAAGAAGTCCATCAGCATCATTAAAAGCAGCAGCAGCGCCTTTTATATCTGTTATTCCGTCTGTATATAAAAATAACGAAGATGTCCTGCGCAACTTAACAAAATTCCACTCATATTTATAATTTTCATAAATTCCTAAAGGCGGCTCAACTTTCTGCATTTTAAAAAAACTTACTTCTCCTGTTTTCCTAAAGTAAACAATAGGAATAGTATGTCCTGCATTTATATAATATACCTCTCCGGTTTTTAAATTAATTACTCCTACAAATAATGTAACCATAAACATTGTTTTTACTGTATCTATTAAATAATTATTAACTTTACTAATGTATGAATTATCCCTTAGTCTCAAATGTTCAAAACCGAATTTAAGTAAAGAATGAACTGTATTTGTAATAATAGCAGCAGGTATCCCTTTTCCAGAAACATCACCCATATAAAAAACAAGAATGTCATTATCATTATCTAAAATTTTAAAATAATAAAAATCTCCGCTGAAAGACAATGCCGGCTTTAAATTCGCATAAAGTCTAACTTTATCTGTTGCTATTTCAGAATAATGAGGCAGTATATCGCTTTCAATTTTAAGCGCATTATCTAATTCTTTCATTACTACCTGATTACTTATATTCTCGTATAACTTCTTGTTATACTCATCAAAATAGGTTAAAGCCATACTATAAAATGCTATAATTAAACCTATAGAGAACATAAAAGGCATTGTAATTCTTATCTCTATAAAATCAAACATACCTCCTACAACTACAGAAAAAACAAAAATAAGGAACATTTTTTTTAACAAAGTATCTTTTGTTCTGTGTATTACAGAAGTTACCTTAATAAAAGGATAAAGAAACATTACTAAAAGAAAAAGAAATAAAACTAAATTATGAAAATTAGTTCTGGAATAGAAATGAAATATCCCTTTATACTTATAAATAAGTCTGCCGAAAAAGTAATCATTTTTTACAATTATTAAAACAGTATAAGCACTTACAAGTGTTAAAATCAAAATCTTATATTTTCTCGATACAATTTTAAACAAAGCATCTGCCCACAAAATCCAGAACAGAAAATTCCAAAAAGAAAGAATGTATATACATGTCTGAATTATTCGCACAATATAATGATTATTATGATAAAAAACAACTCCTACTATACAGATATTTATAAATAAAGAAACTAAAACAACGAGATTAAATTGCCACAAGTTACCGGGAATGAATTTTTTTCTGCTTATGTATAATGCGCCTACAAGCATAAACAAATTAAAAGCCACTGCAATTATTGCAATAGAACTATGCATTAAGAAACTATTCACTGCAGTATCACCTGACAACTACTTTCTTTCTTTTTAAATAATTTTTCACCTGTTTTATGGTAAATTCCCGATAATGGAACAAAGAAGCAGCAAGTACAGCATCAGCCATACCGGAAGAGACTGCTTCAAAAAAGTGAATAAGTTTACCTGCTCCGCCAGAGGCAATAACAGGAATTTTTACACTTTCTGCAACTGCTTTTAATAGTTCAATATCATATCCGGACTTTGTTCCGTCTTTATCCATACTTGTAAGCAGAATTTCACCGGCTCCTAACCGTTCCACCTTCTTTGCCCATTTAATAACATCCAGTCCTGTAGGTGTCCTGCCTCCGTTTATATAAACTTCCCATGAACTATTTTTCTTTTTTGCATCTATAGCTACAACTATACTTTGTGAACCAAACATCTTACTGCCCTGAGTTATTAAATCAGGATTTTTAACTGCAGAACTGTTTATAGATACCTTTTCAGCCCCTGCCTGTAAAATTCTTTTCATATCAAGTACTGTTCTAATACCACCGCCAACTGTGAATGGAATAAATATATTATCAGCAACTTTTTTTACAACATTAATAAGAATGTCTCTTTTTTCATGGCTTGCTGTTATGTCAAGAAATACGAGTTCGTCAGCTCCTTCATTATTGTAAAAAACAGCATTATCAACAGGATCACCGGCATCTCTAATATTAACAAAATTTGTCCCCTTGACTACTCTGCCTTTATCAATATCCAGACAAGGTATAATTCTTTTCGCTAACATATTTATTATCTTATTTAATTATAATATAATGTCAATCTTTTTTTATATTATCTCCAGATATGCAGCCGGGACTTCGCTTAGAATTATAGCAGCGAAGCATTAAGGCTCATAATTACCTGTATGGTGAATAATTATTAGTATAATATATTTGTAGCCAACTTTTCAGGCACGCGTTTAAAGTTTATACTGTTTTGCACCGTCCCTATACTTGTTTATTTTACTTGACTTTAGTTTTTTATGTTATATTGTATATATAAAGGAGGTGGAGTTATGAAGATTACCGAATTAATTAATAATGTTAAAATTAGTATGGACGGCTCTGAGCTGAAAAAAAATATTGCTGCAGGTAAAATGGTTATTAATGACAAATACGAAAAATTAACTGAGCAGGAAATTGAGCAACTGGCAAAACAGGGAAATTTCGCAGAAGATTGGGGAAATGTTTTTAAAAATAAAAATATTAATTTGAATAGAATATGGAATAATTATTTTTACGGAAAAGTTATTCTATCGAACCAAAAGGGTACATTAAAGTTTGAAGGCATAGATAGAAATACCGGAATATATAATTCATCATTAGCAAATGTGTTTATAGATGAAGATGTACTTATTTTCAATGTTAATATGCTTCAGAATTATATTGTCAAGAAGGGAGTTGTAATAAGCAATTGTAAATCAATTATTAACAGCCCGGGTGCTTTGTTCGGGAACGGAGTGGAAATACCTGTTGCGATTGAAACCGGAGGAAGAGAAGTGAGGATATTCTCAGATATGACTATTCAGATGGGAGAAATTCTTGCACTTAATAGAGATAAAAAAGATATTATTAACGAATACAACAGTATTCTGGATAAATATATTGAAGACATAAAATTTGACTATGGAATTATAAACACCGGAGCGGTAGTAAAAAATAATGTATATATTAAAAACAGCTATATTGGTGCTTCTGCTCAAATATGCAATGTTACCAGACTTGAAAATACGCTTGTTTACAGTAATAATGAAGAAGAGACAGAGATAAAAGACGGGGCTTATGTTGTTGATTCTATTATTCAGTGGGGTTGTGAAGTTGCATCAATGGGGATAGTTGACAGTTCCTTGCTTACAGAACATTCTCATGTAGAAAGACACGGAAAAGTAACACAGTCTTTAATAGGCCCTAATACAGGTATTGCAGAAGGTGAGGTTACAGCTTCTCTTGTGGGTCCTTTTGTGGGGTTTCATCATCAGTCTTTACTTATTGCTGCTCTCTGGCCTGAAGGAAAGGGTAATATCGGTTATGGAGCAAATGTTGGGAGTAATCATACTGCAAAAGCACCTGATCAGGAAATCTGGCCAGGCGAAGGTACTTTTTTCGGCCTTGGTGTTAATATTAAATTCCCTTCAAATTTTACAAAGGCTCCTTATTCAATTATTGCTACCGGTGTTAGTGCTTTGCCGCAAAAACTTGAAATGCCTTTCTCTTTAATTAATGAGCCTGCTGCAGAATATGAAGGAATTTCACCTGCTTTTAATGAAATTTTCCCGGCCTGGGTGCTTTCTGATAATATCTATACCATAAAACGAAATGAAGGAAAATATATTAAAAGAAATAAGGCTAAACGAAGTAATTTCGTATTTGAGGTATTTAGACCGGATATCGTTGATCTGATGATTGAAGCAAGAAAAAGATTGTCATCTGTAAGTGAAATTAAAGATTTGTATCTTGAAAAAGATATTCCCGGGATAGGTAAAAATTTTCTCCTTGAAAGAAATAGAAAAAAGGCAATAGAAACCTATTCGTTTTATATTGAGTATTATGCTTTAATAGGAATGAAAAGAAAACTTGAAGAGTTGACAGCATCCGGCGAAAGTTTAAATAATTTATTAACTTCTGAATCTTCAGATATGCGATGGGAACATGAAAGAAATATATTAAATAATGAATTTCAGGAAAAAGACTTAAAAAAACTTCTTGAACTGCTAAAAAGTAAATTACAAAAAATTTCTGATGATGTAAAGACTGCTAAAGAGAAGGATGATAAACGAGGGAAAAGAATAATTCCTGATTATGAATTTTCCCATACTCTTGTAGCGGATGACGGTTTTGTTAAGCAGACTATTGAAGAGACTGAAAAGGAACTTGCTGATTTAGATGAATTAATTAAAAAGGTATAGGCTTTGTTTTTATAAGAATTATTTCAGCATTACTTTTGTTTGAGCATAAAATATATAGAGATCAAGTTCTGCCTGCTTTATGTTTAATTTTGTGCATATTTGCTTTAGAGCATTTTCTGCTTCTATATACGCCCTCGGGGTTATTGTTTTTCTCGGTTCTACTAATTTATGCTCAATTAAATATCTTAAAATATGTCGGTCTATAATGGCTACATCACTAAATCCTATGTTCCTTAGAAAATGACTTGATTCTTTATATCCGTAACCGTATATGTTTTCTACTAATTTTTTCCTTATTTTTATTACATCTTTTTCTTTTATAATGTTATAAATAAAATTGATTTGCTTTCTTAATTTTATAATCCTTTCAGCTCTTTGCTTTGCAAATCTGTGTCCGTGTTTTTTTAATATTTGTGTTAGTTGGGAAAGTGTGTATTTCCTGAATCCTTCAATTCCAATATCTTTTTGTATTTTAATCCCCAGTTTTGCAGAAGAATTTGCAGTTAGAATACAGAAACATGCTTCAGAAAATATATCTGCTTCAAATTCTTCTATATCCATAAATGGTTTAAAATTGTATTTTGTTAAATTGTTCTTTCCTAATTTTTTAAATTCAGTAAGTCGTTTTTTTACATATTTTGAGATTTCAGATTTTATACTTTCAATGTTATTTATAATGTCGTTCATAGTATCTTAGAATATTTTTGCCTATAGGCTTAAAAGTTTTTAATAAATCTTTTTTTATTCTGATTTTCGGAACATTACCAAGAACAGGAATTCCGGAGAATTTATGTATTATTTTTATATTATCTTCCATAATAGTTTTTTTTTCTTTTATAAAGTTGTTGAATATTAATCCTACAATAGGTATTTTATAGTTTTTTAGAGCATTAATGGTTAGAAGAGTATGATTAATGGTACCGAGGACATTTTTCGTAACAATAACGACAGGAATATTCAGTTCTGCAATTATATCTATCAGAAGAGTTTTTTTGTTAATAGGCACTAATATACCGCCTACCCCTTCTACGAGAACGAATTCATTCTGTTTTTGCAGCTTTAAGAATGCAGAAATTATTTTATTAGGGTTAATTCTTATTTTTTCAAGGTCTGCTGACAGATGTGGTGAAGCGGGGAATTTGAAACTGAAAGGATTTAGCAGTCGGTAATCAATATTAGATGGTATATTCATATTTGAAATTTTAGTTATAGATGTATTTTCAGGTGCATCAAGAGAATTAATAGTAAAAGACAAATCAATGGAGAAATTTTTTTTATCCCCGGTAGAGACCCATTTCTGCACACTGAATTTTATATTTTTCTGAGCAAGGTAATTTGCCACACCAGCTGTAATAATAGTTTTTCCTGCATCGGTATCTGTACCGACAATACATAAAGAATGCATATGGAGGCGGAGGGAATCGAACCCTCGTCCCCGGATTAATCCATTTAAACTTCTACATGCTTAGTTGGTGTATAAATCTCGATACTTAGTAACCCGCCAACAGGTCTAAGTATCCAGCATGATAAATACGATTTATAGGACTCATGCAATCCTATAAAAAGGCTGCCAGTAGGTTTTGCGCATTGAATTTGCCCTGACAGCTCGACTCCTTCAACGCGGCTGCTTAGTCTATTAAGCAGCTAAAGCTAAATCTTCGTCAGCATTTAATATTTAATGGAGTTTTTTTACAGGTTCCTCCAAACCTGGCATGCTGTTTAAACCGATTCTAATCCGGGTCGAACCCACTGCGCCCCCGGTTTAATTTATTATCGCTTTCTCCTACGAATTCTTTAAGTAATTCTTTTTCATTGCCCTGTTGATGTCTCTTTGCGATTCCCTGTGTTTGATGTCTTCTCTCCTGTCGTAATTTTTCTTTCCTCTTCCAATTCCAATCAATACCTTTATCTTGTTGTTCTTCCAGTATACACTTAACGGTATTAGTGTATATCCGCGTTCCTGCTGTTTCCCAATCAGTCGCTTTATTTCCCGTTTGTGTACCAGGAGTCGCCGATCTCGAATCGGATTATAATTTTTTAAAGAACTGTTCTTATATTCACTTATATGAACATTTTTTAAAAAAAGTTCATTGT
>CAYQNP010000011.1:0-8060 GCA_964418785.1 uncultured Spirochaetia bacterium
AAAAAAATTTATACTAACTAATAATATCATTTTATTAAAAAAGAGGGTATTTTTATGAAAAAATTTCTCAAAATATTTATTCCGGGAATTTTATTGTTTATACTATTTATGATTATCATTCATCATAATGACAAATATTCACTGGCAATCTCTGAACCTTATCGAAATATTAAAAATTATTATTTCAATCCAGAACTTTCTTTAACAGATAGAATTAAATATAAAAATGATTTAGTATTAAATTATATGAAAAAACTTGATAATAATACAAATTACAAATTTTACAAACCTGACATTTCGGAATTAACCAAAATTAAAACCGCGCTAAATCTACTTCCGCCGTTACATAAAAAAATATTAGAACAGCACCTTATAGGAATATTCTTTATAAAAGATTTCATATCGAGCGGATATACAGACTGGATAATGGATAAAAATAAAAACATATATACAATAATGATTTTTAATCCGAGAGTGTTAAAAAATAATATTTCTGAACTACTAACTTTTAAAGAGAATACTTGCTTTATAAATAATAACTCTAAATATAAAATAAATATTAACTGCGGAAACAGATATAATAGTTTTATTTATATATTAACACATGAATCCACTCATGTTGTTGACTACATAAACAATGTAACACCATATACAGAGCCGTATTTTAAAGACTTTTACACTGAAAGAAAAAAGCACCCTTTTACTGAGGGAATATGGCAATCATATTTCACTCCCAAAAAGCAGTTTGATTTTCCGGAAAGGAAGAATATAGATTTCTATGGTTTAAGCGGAGGGCCTAAAATTAAAATTACCGATGCTGTAAAAGTATATAAAAAGTTATCCAAAACACCTTTTGTTTCTTTATACGGTTCAAAAAACTGGGCAGAAGATCTTGCCGAATTTACGGCTTTTTATCATATAACACAAAAACTACACTTGCCGTACACTATAACTGTCAAAAAAAATAAAAAAATTATTTTTAAATACGAGCCAATGACATCTTCTAAAGTAATAAAGAGATTTAAAGCAATAACCTTATTTTACAACGAATAAAAATTTCTTGGGGACGGTGCGTCTTTTTATCAGCATATATCATTAATAATTATAAAATATTCCTTCTTTATAAGTTAAAAAAAGACGCACCGTCCCCCGAAAAAAAAGATTGACTATTTATTTAATTAAAGTAATATCCGGTCTTAAACAATAATTTTTTTAAGGAAGAGTAAATGAAAAAAATTAAGAACATCGCTATAATAGCACATGTAGATCACGGAAAAACAACGCTTATTGATGCAGCATTAAAACAGACAGGGATTTTCAGAAAGAATCAAAAAGTTTCCGAGAGAATTATGGATTCAAATGATCTTGAAAAAGAGAGAGGCATAACCATATTTTCAAAAGTTGCATCTATTAATTATAAAGATTATAAAATAAACATTGTAGACACTCCCGGACATAGTGATTTCGGCGGAGAAGTTCAGAGGATATTAAAAACAGTTGATTCTGTACTGCTGATTGTAGATGCATTTGAGGGGCCAATGCCGCAGACAAAGTATGTATTAAAAAAAGCACTGGAAGAAAATTTAAAACCAATTGTTGTTATAAATAAAATCGACAGGCCAAACAGTGACCCGCATCGTGTTCTTGATGAAGTCTTTGAACTGTTTATAGAACTTGATGCGAATGACGAGCAGCTTGATTTTCCGGTAATCTATACTTCTGCAAAAGAGGGCATAGCGAAATTAGACATAGAAGATTCTAATGATAATATATTTCCGTTATTAGACCTAATTATAGAACATTCTCCGGATCCAAAAGGAGACAAAAATAAACCTTTACAAGTTCTAATATCAGCAATTGAATATGACAATTTTTTAGGACGCATAGGAACAGGAAGAATTATAAATGGTGTAATAAAATCGAATCAGGAAGTTGCTTATATAAACAGAAAAGGTGAAATAACAAAGCATAATATTACAAAACTCTTTACTTATAACGGACTTGAAAAAGAGGCTGTTACAGAAGCCGAAGCCGGGGATATAATATCCATTGCGGGAATTCCTCAAATAAATGTAGGTGAAACTGTTGCAGATATGAATAATCCTGCGGCTTTACCTGTAATTGATATTGACAAACCAACTTTATCAATGACTTTTTTAGTTAACGATTCACCGTTCGCAGGTAAAGAAGGGAAATATGTAACATCCAGAAAAATCTGGGAACGGCTTGAAAAAGAGAAAGAAACAAATATAAGTATCGAAATTGAACGGACAGAAAATAATGATGCATTTATTGTAAAAGGCAGAGGCGAACTGCAGCTATCAATATTAATAGAAAATATGAGAAGGGAAGGCTATGAACTTCAGGTATCAAATCCCCATGTAATTTTTTATGAAGAGAACGGCGTAAAAATGGAACCTGTAGAACAGGTTGTAATTACAGTTGCGGAAGAATTTGCCGGCGCAGTAATAAAGGAGTTAGGTTTAAGAAAAGGGGAAATGGTAGATATGAAACAGGGCTCAGACGGATATACAAGAATAGAGTTTAATGTTCCCACCCGGGGACTTATAGGATTTAATAATAAATTTATGACAATGACAAAAGGTACAGGTATATTAACTCACTCCTTTCTGAGATATGAACCGTTTAAAGGACAAATCACAAAAAGGACAAGAGGTGTTCTTGTGTCAATGGAAAATACAACCGCAGTTGCTTATGCACTTTCAAATCTACAACAACGCGGTACTTTATTTATCAGTCCCGGCGAAGAAATCTATGAAGGTATGATAGTAGGAGAACACAGCAGAGATAATGATTTAGTAGTAAATGCCGGGAAAGGCAAAAAACTTACAAACACAAGAGCAGCAGCATCTGATGATGCAATTATACTTGCACCGCCGAAAAAATTCAGTCTCGAACAGGCTATGGAATATATTAATGACGATGAACTGCTTGAAATAACCCCGAGCAAAATAAGAATGCGGAAAAAAATATTAAATGAAACTCAAAGAAAAAGAGCCAATATGCGCGAGTTAAAAGAAGCGGTCTGAATCATCTGGGCTTTGTACTGTTGCGAATGATAAGTTTTGTATCATAAACTATTTTCTCCGGTTTTGATTTCTTTTTTATGGCTTCCATTAAATATTTCGCAGCATCCTCGCCAATCTTATTTAAAGGATGCTTTATTGTTGTTAATGCCGGCATAATCAATTCACTGAATTCAAGATTATCAAAACCAACTACAGAAATGGAGTCAGGAACAGATATGTTATTAGACTTTAAATAATTAATTCCTGCATACGCCTGCCAATCACTTGCAAAAATTATAGCATCTATATCTTTATTCCTATTTAATAATGACATTGTTGCTATCTTTATATTATCGATAATAAAAGAGTTTTCAAATTCAACTAAATTAAGATCATATTGTATATTATTATCCTGTAAAGCACTCTTATATCCTTCCAATCTCTGCCGCCATACTGCAGCACCATCTGTGTCCGGTATAATAAGCCCTATCTTCCTATGACCTTCCTGTATTAAATATTCAGTTAATTTATATGCTGAATTTTTTTCATCTATAATTAAAGAAGTTGTAAGTTCACTATAACTATTTATCAGAACAACAGGAATATTAGCCTGCAAAAAATCATTTATTAGTTTATCATTAACATCAAGAAAAGAGACTATGATACCTGCTATATCTTTATCCCTTATAGCATGTTCGAAGAATAATTTTATTTTACTATCTTCTTTTTTATTATCAGAAATAGTATAATCAACGCCGTAAAAGCCGGTCTGATTCAGGACAGAAGATATGCCCTGTTTGATCTTTTGTGTTAAAAACGGATTTAAATACCCGAAGACTTCAGCAATATATTTTGCTTTGCTTCTGAAAAGACCTGTTTCTCTTGCTTTTATGTAAGGGAAGTACCCCAATTTTTCAGCAGTCTGCAAAACTTTTACTCTAACAGCATCACTGACTCCGGGCCTGCCGTTTAAAACTTTTGAAATAGTTGAAATTGAAACATTGCTGTATTTTGCTATATCCGAAATAGTAACACTCATAAACCAATTTCTCCCGACTAAAAATTTTTCCCTATTAATATAAATCATAACTATTAAAAATAATATGTCAACAAAAAACTTTTTTAATTATAAAATTTTTAAATTGACATCTATTTTATAATTATTATTATACAAATATGATAGAAACACCGAGACCCCGCAAACAAAAAATTGCTCGAGATGACATAGTTTTTATTTATGAACGAAATCCCAAAAAATTCATCAACTATCCTTATCACTATCACGACCTTTATCAATTATTATTCGTTGTCAAAGGAAAAGGAACTTTACTTTTAAAATGCTATAGAAGAGAACACTCTTTTAATAATTAATAAAAACGATAAACATAAAATTACAGACGATCCTTCTAACCTGATGACAATCTATATTATAAATTATAGTGATAAATTATTTTCCTTAAAAGGCAGTGATACTATACTGCAATTTTTAATCGGACTTAAGGATGAGCAGAAAATTTTATCAACAAACAACATACATCTTGTCTCGCTGCCTTTAATATTAAAAGAAATGTTATTTGAGATTTCAAACAACATTGAAGATTACAAATTAAATCTATGTTTTAAATTATTATCAGTATTAATACTGATAAAGAGGTACATAAAACATTTTTATACGGAGAAAGATAATCATAATTTAAAACTATCAGAGACAGATGAAAGAGTAAAAAATGTAATTGATTTTCTGCATTTACATTACTATGAAAACATAACACTGGAAAGTGCTGCAAAATTAGCATTTTTAAGCAAGCGGCAATTTACCAGAATATTAAAAAAATTAACAGGAATGACCTTAAAAAAATATATTACCCGGCTGAGGTTAAATAAAGCAAAGGATCTTCTGGAGCATACTAACAAAGAAATAATATATATATGCTATGAAGTAGGATTTGAAGATTTATCTTATTTTTACAAAATGTTTAAAGAGGAATTTAACACTACTCCCAAGAAAATCAGAGAAGAAAAAGCAGTATAAAATATTTAGAGGATATAATCCCGACAGTACAGATACTTATATAAGAACCATCAAAAGAATTAATACTATTAAATAAATACCGAAATATTTAAACCGGGCATTTTTCAACAGCCGTATAAGAAGCAACAAGCCTACAAAACCGGAAATAAAAGTAATAATAAATATAAGCAGATAATTCATTGAAAAAGAAATAGAAGATACATCTTTTAATTCAAGCAAAATAGCACCGGCCATTGCCGGCAACCCCAGTAAAAAAGAAAATCTGGCGGCATCCTTTCTTTCTATTCCTAAAAACAGACCGGCTACAATTGTACTCCCTGACCTTGAAATACCGGGAAAGATTGCTATACCCTGCACCAATCCTATTATCAAAGCATTTTTCCAGTTTATATCAAATATACCTTTGCTTAAACCTTTTATTCTGTCTGAATAAATAAGAAATATCGCTGTTATGGACCAGGTTATAAATAAAATATTGGCTGTAGAAAATACAAACTTAAAATATTTTTCAATAAAAAGGCCTATAATCATTGTAGGAATAGAACCGACAATAATAAGCCAGCCGAGGCGAGTATTGTTATTACTAAAATCAAAAGGATGTGCAATAATATTTTTTATAATATTAATAATATCTTTTATGTAATAAATTATAATTACAAGAAAAGTAGCTGAGTGTAAAAAAGTATCAATAAAAAGATTATCTATTCCCTTCATTTTTGTTATAGTCTGCAGCAAAAGCAGATGTCCGGAACTGCTTACAGGAAAAAATTCTGTTAATCCTTGAATAATAGCCTGAAAAATTAATGAATTCATTTTATTTCTCCTATGTATAAATTATACTTTTTTATATATTTTCTAACAACTTCCGGAACCATATACTTTATGTTAAAACCTTTCCTGATTAATTTTCTTATATAAGTAGAACTTATATTTATAACCGGATTTGAAGCAAATATAATTTTAGAATGAAACTTTTTTAAAAAATCAGGAAGATTTGTCTTGCTGTATTTATTTTTTACTCTTCTCAATATAATCAATTTTACATACTTAAAAATATCTTCATATCTATACCATGTATTAAACCTGTCAAGCCATTCATTCCCAATAATAAGATATAACTTTGAATCAGGATACTTCTTGCTTAATTCTATTAAAGTATCAATTGTATAAGAAACTTTCTCTCTTTTAATTTCTATATCTGAAAACTCAAAATAAGGATACTCTTTAATAGCCTTTTTAATCATCTTAATTCTAATTTTATCAGATATAGGGCCGCTTAATTTTTTATGCGGCGGGATTTTTGTAGGAATAAAAAGAATTTTATCAAGATTAAACTCATTTCCCACAAATTCAGCATTAATTAAATGTCCTATGTGAAGTGGGTTAAATGCACCGCCGAAGACACCTATTCGTTTCATTATTTTCTAATTTGACCATCCCCGTAAACTATAAATTTGGTAGTTGTTAAATCCTGTAATCCCATCGGACCTCTTGCGTGAAGTTTTTGTGTACTTATCCCTATCTCCGCACCAAACCCGAACTCCCCGCCGTCCGTAAACCGCGTAGATGCATTAACATAAACAGTTGAACTATCAACCTCTTTTAAAAATTTTTCAGAATTAGTATAACTCTCCGTTATTATTCCGTCTGAATGATGAGAGCCGTATTTCTCTATATGCGTAATGGCTTCTTCTATATTATCTACTACTTTAACAGATAAAATCAGATCCAGATATTCTGTCTTCCAGTCCTCTTCTGTTGCTTCTTCAACTTCAGGAAATAACTCTTTTATGTGTTTATCGCCTTTAATAACAACACCTTCTTTTTTCAATGCTTCTATTAAATCTTTTGTATATTTATAATCTTTATGAATAAGCAGAGTCTCAATAGCATTACAAACTCCCGGGCGTTGTACTTTTGCATTAACAGTAACTGTTTCAGCCATATCTTTATTCGCTGTTTTATCAATAAATAAATGACAGATACCATCAGCATGATATACTACAGGAATTCTGCTTTCACTGGTAATCATCTCGATTAATCGCTTACCGCCGCGCGGAACTACAAGATCTATGTAATTATCAAACTTTACAATATCTTTCAATGTTTCATGTCCCTTTTCAGGAACAAAAGATATTATCTCTTCCGGCAAATCGTATTTATTCAAAGCACTGGCAATTACTTCCACAATAGCCTTATTTGAGTTAAAACTATCTGAACCACCCCGCAAAATAGTTACATTACCTGCTTTAAAAGATAAAGCTGCAGCATCTGTTGTAACATTAGGTCTGGACTCATAAATAATCAATATAACACCTATCGGCACTCGAACTTTGCGTATTCTTATCCCATTAGGTCTGTTATTTCCCCATATAATTTCACCAACAGGATCCGGAAGCTCTACTATCTCTTCTATGGCTTTTGCCATTTTCTCAATTCTGTCTTCATTTAACAGCAATCTGTCCAGTAAAGATTTCTTTACACCTTTCTCTTCTGCTGCCTTGTAATCTATACTGTTTGCAGTTATAATTTTCTCTTTATTCTCTCTTAATGCCTTACTCATTTCAAGTAAAACTTTATTCTTTATTTCTGCAGATAAATTAGAAACTATATGTTTTGAATCCTTTGCTTTTTTTACAAATTCTTCAAGATTTGCCATATCAACCTCCAATTTATGATTCATAGTATAAACTTTAATTTTAAAGTCAAGCCCATTTTTTATGGGGACGGTGCAAAACTTTATTAATTTTATGAAAAATTATTTTGCCTGAATGCCTAAATTGTTTATAAAGTTTTGCACCGTCCCTCAAACAGGCTTGACAAAAGAAAAAAAATAATTATTTTGAAATAACTCTGAATATGGAGGTTTATTATGCGAAAAAGCATTCTGATATTATTAATGATTTTTCTAACAGCATCTGCATCATTTACAAAAAATAATACAGGAATCGGAATAATAATAGGATACCCCACCGGGTTGTCTGTTAAAATTAATAATT
>CAYQNP010000012.1:0-2698 GCA_964418785.1 uncultured Spirochaetia bacterium
TTTCTTATATTCTTATTCAATTCTTCATACATAATTATTTAAATACTAATATCTTAAAAAATTTTTTCAAGTTTTTTATTTTTTATGGTGCAATACAGGTTAAGCTTAAAATTAGCACAAAAATCTTGACATATGTTATAAAAAGTTTAGTTTATGCCATTATGAATATGGAACCAGAATGTATAAGTTGTTCATTTCGTCAGTCTGAACGGATACTTAAATTTTTAGATATTGATAAAGAAAAACAGTTTGAAATATTAAAAAAGATTGCTCTCTTTTACTCAAAAGTCGAGAAATTTAATAATACGCCGGCATATTTCGGTTCTTTCGCATATCACATAATTTCAGAAGAAACAGGAGTAAAAGATCCGTATAACTCATTAAAAAAGAAATACAACAAATTAATTTTAAGTTACGAAGATGAAATCAAATCAAAAATAAACAGTTCAAACGACAAACTTTATACATCGTTAAAATATTCTGTAATAGGAAATCAAATAGATTTCGGAGTAGATGTAAAAATAAATATTGAAGAAGAGATATCAATTATTAATGATATTACATTTGCAATAGATGACTATGCCATATTTTTAAAAAAATTAGAGACAGCAAACTCACTACTCTTATTAGCAGATAATGCAGGAGAAGTAATTTTCGATATAATTTTGTTAGAAGAAATACACACTTTATACAGAAATATAAATATAAAAATAGGTGTAAAGAGCGTACCAATAATAAATGACATAACATACGATGATATGAAAGAATTAAAATTACCGGAGTATATCAAAATAATAGGAAACGGGAACAGTTTTGTAGGCACAATTTTATCTGAGTGCTCAGAAGAATTTAAACAAGAATTTTATAATAGCGACATAATACTCAGTAAAGGGCAGGCGAATTTTGAGACTTTAAATCAATTCCGGGAAAAAGATATATTTTTCTTATTCAAATCAAAGTGTGCAATTGTGTCAAATTATTTAAATGTAAAAAATAATGACAATATATTCTGGTTTAATAATAAATAAAAAATACCGAAAATAACATTAATTATGAAGAGATCAGTAATATTTTTAATTTTAATTATTATAACTGCAAGTTGCACAATAAAAAACAGTGTAAAACTTAACAGCATTCAAACTATAACATCATTACCTAAAGGAGTAGAGAGAGAACAGACAGTAAAAGTTCGGAAAATATATAAATTAAAAAGCGGGCTTATAGCAGTAAAATACAAAAAATATTACGGATACTGGCACAGGATACGCAGGGGAGAATCTCTTTATAAAATTGCAAGAAGGAACGGATACAGTGTAAAATATTTACGGAGGGCAAATAATCTACCGCCAAAATACAGATTAAAATATAAGGCGTATCTTTTCATACCAATACCGGAAAAGGTATTAAAAAGAGTAGCAACAGCATATGAAATTCCAATAACCGAGAAAGAATTTATATGGCCTGTTTACGGGAGAATAAGTTCAGGATTCGGGCTCAGAAAATGGGGCTGGAGGAAAAAATTTCATAAAGGCATAGACATAGCTGCACCGGGAGGAACTAAAGTAATAGCGTCAAGAGCCGGAAAGGTAATATATGCCGGCAGACAAAAAGCTTACGGAAAAATAATAATTATCAAACATTCTGATATCCTTGAAACCAGATATGCTCACTTAAATAAAATCCTCGTAAGAAAAGGTGATAATATTACGCAAGGCCAAATAATAGGTTTTGTGGGAAAAACCGGAAGAGCAACTGGATATCATTTGCATTTTGAAATTAGAGTATTAAACACACCTGTTAATCCTATTAATTATCTGCCTGAAAAAGTTAATCAACTGGCAAAAATATATTACGAAGAAAGAATTCGGTCACTCGGATTAAGACCTTAAAAAATTGTTCCGAAATATGATACAAGCTCACCAGCAAGATATTTAACTCTGTGAGAATCTCTACGACTTTTTCTTCTTAAAAAAGAGTTAATTACTTTACCATTTCTGTCTCGATATTTATGCCTGTACCTGATATTAAGAAAAGAAATTATTATTCCTTTTCCTGTAGAATGAATAAACTTTATTGTTCCGGCTTTATCAACAGATAATACCATACCTATATGAGTTAATCTGTCGTCGTATAATCTATTATGATTTTTATCATAAGTATTATCAAAAAATATCAAATCACCAGGCTTTACTTTTTTATAAGAACGAAATATTTTGTGATATTTTCTTAATGTATTAAATATTATTTTAACACCATTATCTCCCCGTCGACGGATACTCTGTTTTTCAAATATTGTTATATTATTTCTTAACATCACTTTTCTAATAAAACCGGAACAATCAATCCCTTTTCTACCTTTATAACTTAATGCAGTTGCAACAAGTTTCTGCCTTAAAACAGCCTTTTCTTTTGCAGTTAATCTCCGTATCCTTGCTTCAAGATTTATTACAGTTAATAATAACACAAAAAAAATTATACTTCTTCTCATTATATATAATATCGAATTATAATTCTTAATACTTGATTATTTTTAAGAAAAAAATATTACACTTTTATAATAATCTCCGATAATAAAAATATGAATACATTAGATTTAATAATTTTAGTAATTTTAGCATTCTTTATGTTCAACTCATTTAGAAACGGATTTATAGAAGAGATATTAGCATTAACCACTCTGTTTATAAGTTTTTTTATA
>CAYQNP010000013.1:0-20412 GCA_964418785.1 uncultured Spirochaetia bacterium
TGTCAAGAAATAATTAAAATTTTTTTATTTTCTTCGGGGACGGTGCAAAACTTTATTAATTCTTTCATTGACATTTTGCTGCTTTTTCCTGTCATTTCGAGTTTCTCTCTCTTGTCATTTCGGCTGAAAAATTCCTCATACTCGCTCCGCTCGGTTCGGAATGACAGTGAGGTGGGCTTTGCTATTGCAGATGGAAAATTGGGGGCAGTGCAATACTTTATATACATTATATTATACTCATAATCCGAGCCTTAAGGCTCGGCTACAAAACAGATACATAATATCTTCCTCCGTCCCCACAAAGTTTATACTGTTTTGCACCGTCCCTGTTATCACCCGGGATGACAGTAAGCTAAATGGTGATTTCCCTCTACAAAATACACAAAATCATCCTCCGTCCCCATGATAATTCCTGTGCAATTTTTTAAGGCGGGTTTTGATTTTCTGCTCATATCCAAGTTCACCGGGTTCGTAATACTTAATCTTCTCCGGTATATATTCCTGCTCAACATAATGATAATCATAATCATGCGGATACTTATAGGTATCTTTCTTAGAATTATCACCTTCTGTTTCCGGGTTAAAATTTTTCAAATGCTCGGGAACACTTAATATTTTTCCGTTTTTTACATCTTCCATTGCTTTATTTATTGCCAGATATGAAGAATTACTTTTAGGAGCAGATGCAAGATAAGTAGTTGTATGAGCAAGAATAATTCGTGCTTCCGGCATACCAATATGATTAACAGCATCAAAACAGGATTGAGCAAGGATTAAAGCTATTGGATCTGCATTGCCGATATCTTCTGAAGCAAGGATAACAAGTCTTCTTGCAATAAACCTTATATCTTCTCCTGCATCGAGCATTCTTGCAAGCCAATAAACAGCAGCATCAGGATCACTTCCTCTTATGGATTTAATAAAAGCAGAAATTATATCATAATGATAATCACCGTCTTTATCATATTTGCTTATTTTACTCTGAAAAATTTTTTCAAGTATGCTTTCATTTATTATTATTCTCTTATTATTTTCAGAATACGCAGTTAAAAAAGCCATTTCTACGAGGTTAAGCAATTTTCTTGCATCACCGTTACTTTTATTAATCAATATATTTTTTATATTTTCATCTATTTCGATATTATATTTTCCAAGACCTTTTTCTTTATTTAAGAGAGCATTCTGCAATATCTTATAAAGAGCATCATTTGAAAGTTTTTTAAATTTAAAGATATGCGAACGGGATTGAAGTGCAGGGACGATATAAAAGAACGGGTTTTGGGTTGTTACACCTATTAAAGTAATTATACCTTCTTCAACAGCGGGGAGCAAAGCATCCTGCTGAATTTTATTAAATCTGTGAATCTCATCTATAAATAAAATTGTTTTAATTCCGACATTAAGGTTTTTTTCTGCCTTTTTAATAATAGTTCTCAGCTCCTGAACATTTGAAGTAACCGCATTAACGGATTCAAAGTGTGAGCCTGTTTTATGAGCAATAATATGGGCAATAAGGCTTTTACCGCACCCCGGGGGGCCGAAGATTATCAATGATTTAATTTTATCTGTTTCAATAAGGGTTCTCAGAATACCTTTTTCTCCGAGCAGATGTTCCTGCCCGTAAAACTCATCAAGGGATTCCGGGCGTAAGCGAAAAGCCAGAGGCTGGTGCTCAATTGAATTAAATAGATTCATTATTTCTTTATTAATTTAAGGGTTCTGTTTATTTGACGAATAGCCTGTTTAATTCTAAGTTCATTTTCAACCAGAGCTATTCTGACAAAACCTTCGCCGTTTTCACCAAAACCTATACCAGGACTTACAGCCACATTGGCTTCATTCAGCAATTTTCTTGAAAATTTCATAGATCCGAGTTTTTTATATTTATCCGGGATAGGAGCCCAGACAAACATAGTAGCTTTTGGTTTTTCAATATGCCAACCTATTTTATCAAGTCCGTCAATTAAAACATCGCGCCTTTTCTGATATAAAAGTGCATTTTTTTGAACATCAGACTGATCACCTTTTAAAGCAACAATAGCTGCAATCTGAACAGCCTGAAAAATACCGTAATCATAATATCCTTTTATTTTTGCAAGTGCTGCAATTATATCTTTATTTCCGGAACAGAATCCTATTCTCCATCCGGGCATATTATACGATTTTGACATAGTAAAAAATTCAACTCCAACATCCTTTGCACCGGGAGTTTGTAAAAAAGAAGGAGCCTTATATCCGTCGAAAGTTATATCTGCATAAGCAAAATCATGAATAACAATAACTTCATTCTTTTTAGCAAATTTAACTATTTCCTTAAAAAATTCCGGTTCAACAACAGATGTATTCGGATTATTCGGAAAATTTAAAAATAAAACTTTCGGTTTAGGAATAAGGGTATGAGTAATATGCCATAAATTTCTAATAAAATTTTCATCATTTCCATTCGGGATATTTATAACATTTGCACCGGCGAGGATAACACTGTAAATATGAATCGGGAAAGCAGGATTAGGCACAAGGGCAGTATCACCGGGACCCAAAAGAGCCAGAGACAGATGTGATAACCCTTCTTTAGTTCCGATAACAGCTATTGTTTCAGTCTGCGGATTAAGTTTTACATTATATTTCTTATCGTAATAATATGCTACTGCTTTCCTTAAATTATTAATACCTTTGGAAGCAGAGTATCTGTGATTTCGGGAATCTTTCACAACTTCTCTTAATTTATCAACAACATGTTTAGGTGTTGATTTATCAGGATTTCCCATACCGAAATCTATTATATCAATACCCTTTTGACGAAGTTTCAATTTTATTTCATTTAATTCTCCGAACAGATAAGGCGGTAATCGGTGCATTCGAGTTGATAATTCAAAATTTATTTTTTTCGCCATTATGAATTACCATCCTTTTTTATATTTTTCGGCGGTTCTATTTTATAATCTTCTCCTGTAATATTTTTTAAACTTTCAGCAGCCAAAACCCGGACTCCCCATACTTTATCTTTTAAATACCGTTTTAAAACAGGTACTGATTTTTTATCCTTTATCCTGCCTAAAGCTTCCAGCACAAAACATTTTAAATTAACATCTTTTGATTTATTTAAAGTTTTTACAAGATAATCTGTTGCATCTGTGTTTCCAATATATCCCAGTGCTTCTATTAAATACCATTTTATAATTTCTTTTTCTTTTTCCGGATAATCAGCAAAAACTTTATTAAAATTTTTCAAATCATTAAACAGTATATCGAATGCTTCTATAGCTTTTGCCTGCCCAAGACTTCGTATACTGCTTTCTTTTATTGCAGCATTAGTACTGTTAGAATATATATTTATTAATTTTTTTATAATATCAGAAGTTGGAAATTTTGCCATTAATTCTATTAATTTTAATTTCAATTTATTATCCGCAGTATCATACTCTTTTATTAAAATTTTTGAATCTGCAGAATTTAATTTTTTTACTTTTTCAAATATTTCTATACTCTTCTTTATATCACCTTTTTTTGTATACACAATATAACTTTTAATATATGCTTCTAAGTTAGAAGGATTTAATTTTATTGCCTTCTTTAAATTTTTCAAAGCCTTATCATATTTTCCCTGATTTATATAATTAACAGCTTTTTCAATGTAATAATCATAATCTTTTTTTAAGGAAAGATTTTTATAAATTATTTTAAAGTTATACTCCTTTAATAATTTATTTTCCCATTTCTCCAATAATTCCTTTCGTTTTTTATTTGTCAGTTTTCTATATGCAATATCTTTTGCTTCTTTAAACGGCATCAGAACTCTTTTGGGCTTATGATTAACTATTTTTGTTTTATAAAATTCATATTTATTTTTTTCATAAAATTCCCTGACATCTTTATCTGAAATTTTTATATTAAGTTTTAATTTTGCTGTAACTGCATTATACAGTCTCGAATAAAAATTATCATTTAATTTTAAAATAAATTCATCATCTTTATCCCATCCTTTTTTTACGCTATAATCATAAACCAATTTTTTTAAAATAAATCTATTTAAGATATTCTCTTCTCTTATTAGTAAATCATCTTTTCTTCTGGGACCTGTTTGTCTTTTAATAATTCCCTCAACTTCATTATATTTAATTTTTACATTTAATTCCGGCACTTCTGCTACTACTGTATCTTTATTGGTAATATTTATGCTCATTAAAGCAGTTTTATTAAATACAATATTATATTTTGAAATAATTTTTTTTATTAATTTATCCTGATTTAAATATTTAACAAATCTGCTTTTAATAATCTTTATTCTATTCAAATATCTGTCGTTTTTACTTAACTTTTCAATGGTCTTTTTATCCGGCAGTTTTACTGACTCTTTCTTTATAATAAAATATCCATATCTGGTTTCAAGCGGTTTACATACTTCGCCGTCATCAAGATTAAAAGCAGTATCAGCTATTTTTAAATATATTGAGTCGTAACGAAAAGGCATTATTTTTCCGTCTCTGAAATTATTATTATCCTGAGTAAACTCGTTGGCTATAATCCCGAAAAGAAATCCTTTTTTTATTAATTTTAAAGCCTGATTTAATTTTTCTTTTGCATCTTTATCCTGTTTTTTTATGTATATTCTTTCTATATTAAATTTATCATTCGGCAAAATTTTTGTAAGTTTTATTATTTGAAAACTATTTGAATCTTCTATTATATCGCTTATATCTCCGGGATTCATTTTTTTTAAAGCATTATATATTTCCTGAGACACATCTTTTTTTGATATATTATTCAATCTCCCGTACATATAATTATTTCTATCTGAGGAATATTTATTGGCTAATTTTCCGAAACTTTCTCCCGAATCAATCTTATCATAGATTTCATAAGCAAGTTTTTTTACTTTTTTAACTTCTTTTTCAGGCATACCGAAAAATGTTTTAAGCCATATTAATCTTACGCTTATTGTAGAATTAAATTTTTTAATATCGGAACTTTTAGCTTTTCTTTCAGGAGCATCAACTTTATTATTTAATACATAAGTAAATAATTGAGATTCTTTCTCTCTTTTTAAATCATTGGTATATTGTGAATAATTTATAATATTTGTGCTCTTTGCCCAATCAGCAATAATTTTTTTTAAAGCGATTTTTTTTATTAAAGAAATTAATTTTTTATTTGAAGACTTATACTCATCCTGTTTTTGTTCAGGGAGTTTATTTAAGGCATAAGCCAGTTCTTTTCTTAAAACCTGTCCGTTTTTAAATGATGCTATCGGATCATTTTTACTACTGCAACTGAATAAAAAAAGTATTATAGACATTAAAGTAATTAATATTTTGAAGTCTTTTTTTATTCGCATAGCATTGCACCTCTTTAAGAAATCTACTGGAAGTTTACTTATTTAAGTTTAAAAGTCAATAAATATTTTGGATATACGGAAACACTTTATGGGCAAATGAGTATTTACTCCTGCAAATACTTAAAGTATTCTTTCAGCCTGTATATTCATTTAAATAGAGGAAAGTAATATCAGGGCGAATAATTATTCGCCCTGATATTACAACTAAAACGGGATTATTAAACTCTTACACTTAACAACCCAATTTTCTCAGCTTTTTTTATTCTGTTTTCTGAAACTACCGAGAAAATACACCTGATTTGCTATTATCTCAGTTATACTTATTTTAAATCCTGTCTGCTGATTATCATACGAATACTGATGCAATCTGCCGGTAATTGCTATTGATTTTCCTTTTTTCAGATATTCGTGCAGATTTTCTGCAATATCGCCGTAAATTTTCACGCGAAAGAAATTAACTTCCTCTACTTTTTCTTTGTTTTGAACATACTGGCGATTATTTGCAAGAGTCAACGCAATCTGCGGAACACCGTTAGCAGTATGTGTTAATTCCGGCTCATTTGCTATTCTTCCTGCAACTGTTACATTGTTTAAATCTGTCATTTTAAACACCTCCTATTTTTTATTCTACTATTTATATACAAATTTTTTGTGCATTTTTTTTAAACTTTTTTTATTTTTTTTTAATTTTTTTCAATTATGTAAAAAAACATTATGCCGATACTAACCATATAAAAATTTAGCAGGATTTTTTATGGATAAATATATTATTAAAGGAAATAAAAGATTAAAAGGCTCGATTAAAATAAGCGGCTCAAAAAATGCAGCTTTACCTCTTATATCAGCTGCAATTTTAACTTCTGGGGTAACCAGATTACACAATGTTCCGGATTTAAAAGACATAAGTACTATGTTGAAAGTTATAGAGGTATTAGGTGCAAAATATAATTTTAATACAGAAAAGAATGAACTTGAGATTGATGCGACTACAATAAAGACACACATAGCACCTTATGAACTGGTAAAAACAATGCGGGCATCTATATATGTATTAGGGCCATTACTGGCTCGCATAGGCAAAGCTAATGTATCACTGCCCGGGGGGTGTGCAATAGGGCCGCGGCCTGTGAATCTTCATACCTCTGCTATGGAAAAATTAGGTGCAAAAATAAAATTTGAAGATGGATTTATAAAAGCAAGAGCACGAAAATTAAAAGGTTCGGAAATTATATTTGAAAAAATAAGTGTAGGCGCCACTGCAAATGCTATTATGGCTGCTGTTCTTGCTCACGGGACAACAGTAATAAAAAATGCCGCGCTGGAACCTGAAATTGAAGAACTTATTAAATTTCTCAATAAAATGGGAGCAAAAATTTCCGGTGAAAATACAGATACAATTACAATTAAAGGTGTTAACAAATTAAAACCGATAAAATATAAAGTTATGCCGGACCGAATCGAAGCCGGAACATATTTAATAGCTGGAATTATAACTCACAGCAAAATCACATTAATCGATGTTGTAGCAGAACATATCGAAGCATTAATAAAAGAACTTGAAAGAATGGGAGTAAAACTTTTAATAAAAAATAACAGTATAACAATAAAGAAAACAAAAAATCTTAATTCAATAGATATAAAAACAATGCCGTATCCGGGCTTTCCTACAGATTTACAGGCACCTATTACTCCTCTTCTTGCAGTTACAAAAGGCATAAGTGTTGTAAATGAAACTATCTTTGAGAATAGATTTATGCATATACCGGAATTAAACAGAATGGGAGCAGATATAGAGATAAACAACAACATAGCAATAATAAGAGGCGGGAAAAAATTAACCGGCACAACAGTTATGGCATCTGATTTAAGAGCCGGGGCTGCACTGGTTATTGCAGGTCTTGCAGCAGCGCATGAAACTGTTATAGAAAGAATTTATCATATAGACAGAGGCTATGAAAAATTGGAAGAAAAACTGCGAAATATCGGTGCAAATATACAAAGAATAAGCGGAGGTAAATAATATGGTTAGAGGTTTATATACAGGTGCTTCAGGGATGCTCTCGCAATCAATAAGAATGGATGTTATTTCAAATAACCTCGCAAATGTAGATAAAACAGGATTTAAAAAAGATATAACTGTATTCAAATCATTTCCGGAAATGCTAATTCGCAGACAGAACGACAATGGGCTTGTAAAATTCCCATTAGGTTCTTATGACAAGATGCCGGTAGTAGGCAGACTTGGAACAGGCGTAGAAGTAAATGAAGTTTTTACTGATTTTCAGCAGGGTTCATTAAAAAAAACAGAAAATCCGTTTGATTTCGCAATAGAAGTATAGTGATTAATGGTACTGCAGCCACCGAGAGGATTAAGATACTCACGCAACGGCAGTTTTCTTATTGATAAAGATAATTTTCTTGTAACAAAAGACGGATATAAAGTCCTGGGAGAAAAAGGTTTTATAAAAGTTCAGAACAATAACTTTGTAGTAAATGAAAAAGGAGAAATTATTGTAAATTCTGATCTTGCAAACAGGAAAGTAGTTTCAAATACAGAAAACGGATGGGAGAATGCACAAATTATAGATAAATTTAAAATAGTTACATTCAGAGAACCTCGTGAACTAAAGAAAGAAGGCAATTCTTTTTATTATGAGACAGAATTTTCAGGACCACCTATGCAGCCGAGAGAAACAGTACACATCCGTCAGGGATTTTTAGAAACATCAAATGTAAATATTGTGAAAGAGATGGTAAATATGATTGAAGTTCAGCGAGCGTATGAGGCAAATTCAAAATCAGTTACATCACACGATACAGCATTAAACAAATTAATAAACGATATGGCAAGAGCATAAAAATTTAATTTATTAAAATAATATAAAATCCGATTAAATAAAAAAGTAATTAAGGAGGTAATCAATTATGATGAGATCATTATGGACAGCTGCAACAGGGATGAGCACACAGCAGTTTCACATAGATACAATAGCAAACAATCTTTCAAATGTAAACACAACGGGATTTAAGAAAAACAGAGCCGACTTTGAAGATTTATTATATCAGACACAGAGAACAGCGGGTACACCTGCTACAAATGTAACCGTTGTTCCGACAGGTATAGAAGTAGGACATGGAGCAAAAGTAGCTGCAACTCAAAAAATGTTCCAGCAGGGGAGTTTACAACAAACAGGAAATCCGCTTGATATGGCACTTGAAGGAGAAGGATTTTTCAGGGTAAGAACAATTGACGGTACAGTAGCATATACAAGAGACGGAACTTTTAAAATCGACAGCAACGGCCAAATAGTTAATTCAAACGGCTACTTTCTTGATCCGCCAATAATATTTCCAGAAGGATTTCAAATGACAGAAGTAACAATATCCGAAGACGGAAAAGTTTATACTAAAGTAGCCGGAAGTGATAATATTATAGAAGTAGGGCAGATAAATTTATACAGATTCGTTAATCCCGCAGGTTTAAAAGCAATAGGGGGAAATCTGTTTAAAGCAACTGTAGGTTCAGGTCCTGAAATTGAAGGCATCCCCGGCTATGACGGTATGGCTAAAGTACATCAGGGATTTCTTGAAATGTCAAATGTAAACCTCGTTGATGAAATGGTCGATATGATTGTTGCTCAAAGAGCCTATGAAATAAATTCTAAATCTGTTACGACTTCAGATTCTATGCTTGCAACTGCTATTAATATGAAAAGATAGTAATCTTTAAGGATAAAAACAGTGCCTAAAATAAGATTTGTATTCCTGATAATTAATTTACTTTTACTTTCCGGGTATGCAGATGCACGGATTTATCCTGATTCTATAAAGAAAAAAGTTCTCGTTTATTTAAAAAATTATAATTTTAATGTTTCGCTAAATGATATAACGATAGAAGATGCACTTCCTGATTTTAAACTTTATGAATTACATATCCAATCCTACTCCATAGAAAATAATATTATTTATGTCCGTGTTAAAATCTCAGATTTTTTTAATAAATCTAACTACAAAATTATTTTATGTAATGTGAAAAAAACGCAGGAGTTGTCAGTTTTAAAGAAAAAAATAAAGTTTTCCCCGCGAGAAATAGTTAAAATAATCTACGAATTTAATAATATCCGAATTATAAGTAAAGGCAAAATCATATCCTGTAATGGAGAATATTATACTGTAAAAAATAATTTCGGGAAAAAATTTAAATGTATTCCTGTAGAAAACAATATACTGAAAGCAGTTGCAGAAATAAAATAAATTTCAGAGCACCTATTTCTTTAGTTTATAAAAATTTACATATGACGATAAATTAAAAAAGTGTATTTAAGGATAAAGAGAGTATGAAAAAATTAATTATCTTAATTTTTCTGTTAATGAGTTTTAACGGATATGCACTAAAGGTTAAAATTAAGAATATAGTCAAAATAAAGGGACTGGCTGAAAACAGTTTAATCGGATACGGAATAGTAACAGGCCTCAACGGCACAGGAGACTCAAAAAAATTCAGCATAACAGAATCAATGATTGAAAAAATATTAAATAATATGGGAATAAAATCGGAAAACTTAAAACTGGGTTCCAAAAATACCGCGTTTGTTCTTTTAACAGCTCAATTGCCTCCGAATGCTTCTGAAGGTGAAAAAATAGATGTTACAGTATCATCAATCGGTGATTCAAAGAATATAGTAAACGGAGTATTGCTTCAAGCACCTTTAAAAGGTCTTGACGGAAAAGTTTATGCTATTGCTCAGGGTGTTGTTGCTATTTCCGATACTGCAAATAAAAACAAAACTATAGGTTTAATTCCAAACGGTGCTATTCTGCAAAAGGATTTTTCTTCTGACTATATTAACAATAATAAAATCATTTTATCGCTCAATGATCCTGATTTTACAACTGTTTATAATATAAAAAAAGAGATTAAAGATAAATTTTCCGACATTAGCATAAAAGTATTAAATAATAAAATAATAGAACTTAATATACCGGAAGAATATAAAAATGAAACAGATAAATTTATATCTGAAATAGGGAACATAGAAGTAGAACCGGCTATTCCTGCGCGAATAGTTATAAACAAAACAAGCGGAGTTATAGTTATAAACGGAGAAGTAAAACTTCTTGAAGCATCTGTTAGTTACAAAAATCTTGATATTTATATTAAAAATAACAAATCCGCTTTAAAACAGGGAGAAAAACAGAATAATATATTTGTTTTACCGGAATCCACTGATGTAAAAAATCTAATTGACGGACTTAACAATATAGGAGCAAAAACAGAAGATATTATTTCGGTTTTATATGCTTTAAAAAAAGCAGGTTCATTATTTGCAGATATTATAATAGAATAATAAGGAGTTTATTATGGATTTAACTGCTGTAGATTCAAGATTTTTATATAACAATATGAAAACAATTGAATTAAAAAATAGGATAAAGAATATGTAAGGAAAAACTACTTTTAAAAAAAAATTAAACAAAGAGATAGAAAAACAAAAACTAAAAGAAGTATCGGAACAGATGGAAGCTCTTTTTGTAGATATGATGTTTAAAGAGATGCGGAAAAATATTAACAAGTTTCGTCTCATACCTAAAAACCCGGCTGAGGATATTTTTGAAGATATGAAATATAAAGAATATGCTTTAAAAATCGCGAAATCAAATCAATTGGGACTTGCTAAAAATATTTATAATCAATTAAGCAAATATATTTAATTCTGCTGCAGTTCCTTTGCTTTTTCAAGGTTCTCTTTTACTTTTTCATTATTGGGATCAATAGAAAGACTTTTTTCAAAATTTAAAACTGCAAGTTCATACATACCTGTAAGTAAATATACATTCCCGAGATTATTATAAGCAGCAGCATAACTATTGTCTAATGACACTGCTTTCTTGAAATAATCAACAGCAAGATTATATAATCCCTGTTGAGCATAATATACCCCAAGTTCATTATTTAAAACAGGACTTTTAGAATTATTTTTGTATCTGCTTAATAGCTCAGTATATGTGCTGTCTTTATTCATTAATATACTATTATAATCTTTGTATAAAAAATTGTTGATATCCTCTTTTGAAAGTTTTATATCAATATCATCTGCAGGGATATTAGCCGACGGATATTTATTCCATGCTTTTTCTATATTTGCAAATCGTAATATTTCTTTAGAAGTTTTAGTCTGTTTATCAAGCCACATTATTAAAGAATCACTTGCTTCTTTCCATGCAGCATAAAAGCCCTGCTTATACATAGTTGTTTCAACAGGTACCCAGACTTTATTATTCTGTATAATATACATATTATCCGGTAAACTTTTCTTTGCTTCCTGAGGAGAAATTCCTGCATCAAACATCATAAATATATGATCAGGAACATCCATAAGTATAGTTGATATTCCCACATTTTCAAGACAAGAAGCAAAAAGAACAACGCAATCATCACAGTCGCCTGATTTTGCTTCAAGTGTTTCTGACGGATACTGTATATAATCAATAGCATCCTTTGTTTTTGTTGCAGAAAAGGGTCTGTTAGGATCAGTAATATAAGTAATGCCGTAACTTCCGAGAGCGTCAAAAATTATTAAGGCTTTATAGAAATTATCGGAAACAAACTCATCCTGAATTTTTCCTGAATGAATCTTTTGTAAAGCCTGCCGGGAAAATTTCTTAATATTAATATCCTGAGGAGTTACAAAACCTGCTATCTTATCAAGTTTATCCCATACAAAAGCATTCCTGTTATATAATATAAATTTTGCCGGGGTTATATCTTCTGATTTTCTGTCATCATATTCATAACTGATTATTATTTCTGCATTTTCAGCAATATCATCTTTTATTTCCATTATATCGCCTGAGAAGAGTATAGGCAATTTAACTTCAGTAGGAGTCCCGGGCGCAAGAGTAAGTTTTTTTGAAGTAGGACTCTTCATTAAATCCGAAATATAAATACCAACACTGGCTTTTATTGGTTTCTTTGTTTTATTTTTTACAACCAATCGTACTACATCTTTATCAGCATAACTTTTATATAAACTGGCAAACATATCCTGAATATTTACAGTAATTACATCAACAAGATACGCATGATATCCCCAGGCAAAAGTTGCTGAAAAATTGTGAGTACCTATTAAATCGGGATTGTATATATATGCATAATCAATCTGTGCAAACCTATATCTAAGACCAAGTCCTCCGCTAAATGTAAAGTTGTCTTCATTATTATATATTATTTCTTTAGAAACGCCTCCTCTAAATGCTATTAAATTCTTTATCCAGTATTCAGCACCAAGATGCACTGAATCGTTTATATCCATATCCAGCATTAATTTTTTAACCGGTGAATATGCTACTCCAAAAGTTATCGAAGGTTCAAGAATAGTACTTGTACCGCTGCTCTTATAAGACACTTTTAACGGAATTATATCTTTCGCAGATAAACCCATATACAATCTTGAACTAAATTTATATAATAATCCGGCATCTCCTCCAAACCCGTCACCTTTCGCCCAATTCTCACCGTCATAACTAATATTTATACTGTAATATTTTAATGCTATACCGCCATATAAATTTTTTCTTAATTTTCTGGCAAAGCCTGCATACACAAAATTTTCACCATAACCTAATTCCGGAACACCATTATATGTAAATTCATCTTCCTCTCTATATCCTGTAAATAACCAATCAATTCCAAAAGCATTAATTTTCTGAAAAGGAAATGAAAGCGAGATATAACTGTTATATACACCACTACCGTATAAAGCAGGAGTATAAGTAAAAGAAATCTCGCTGTGTTTTGATAAAGCAAGACCGGCAACATTCCACCTTATTGCAGAAGAATCATCCGCCATTGCTGTAAATGCTTCACTCAATGCAATGGCTCTTATACCTGTTGCAGCATTCTCTGTATTTAAAATTGTACCTGTTAACTGTACAGAAATTAATAAAATAGCCCCTATTATTAAACCTGTTTTCATTTATCCTCCAAATTTATTATATAAGATAGGCTGTTTTATTAATTTGTCAATTCTTTTTCCAATTTAATTCGAAATTTCCGCAAAAAAATATTTCAAATAATATCTGAAAACAACTCTGTACAATCTTATAGAGATATTCTACAAACCGAATGTAAGGAATCAGTAAATAATTGTAATGGCAAATAATCATTTTCCCGATATATCTGCAGCCGATATTTCAGGCTCGGCGTATAAAGTATATAAAGTTTTGCACCGCCACCAAAGGCCATCCACCGGATATACAGTCGGGGAAGTGATATTAATCAATTGACTGCTTAATTTAATGACAGGGCTGTAGCCGACAAATGAACATTCGACGCATAGATAGGCAAATCTGCGTTTGGCCACAGCATTTCCAATTTATTATACACACAATCTCCTCAACAGCCGCTGTCTGATACACACAGCAGTCATTTTATAAAAATAATTTTTTGAACCATACTTTTAAAAAAATCTCGGCTCCAGATTGACAAAACTTCCTGATTTCTTATAAAATTCATAACATCCTGTTTAGCTTGTTTGACGTCTAATTTTTCAATGGCCTTAATCAATAAAGTTTTAATCTCCTGGGAAGTCAGATTACTGTCTTGTGAAAGATGTCCTGTCTGTTTCATCTTAGATTCAAGATATCGTAAATTTAATTCAGGATGATGTGAAAGATACCATATCAGATCGTACCAATCCCGTCCTTTAACTCGATTCTTCCAATTCCTGCAAAGTAGAGCGTGCATTTTGCCTGCAAAAAGATCAGGCAAAGAATAGGCTCTAACTGAAAAAGGAATAGGCATCAATAAAAATTTTGTTTCAGTTGTAAACCCGACAGCAGGGTCAGTATCAATTTCGATTTTAATTTTTAAATTTTGATTATGCGGCAGAGACTGAATAATGTCTGTCTCAGCCTTAATAACAAGAAGCATCTTTTGTGTATTGGCTTTTAGAAATCCCGATACAATCGGCGAAACATTTTTTTTATTGACCACCTGCACATCAGTCTGAAATCCAAATGCCTGAATCTCCCTTTGAATAAAATCCAGATAGAAATTAAAATCAAACTCAGATTGTGAATTTAATAAAGAAAAATCAATGTCTTCTGAAAATCGATCCAGGCCATACAAAATGCGCAAAGCTGTTCCGCCATAAAACGCAGCATGTTCAAAAAATTTACTGCGCCATAGTCCCAGAAGAGCCAGATGCTGAAAAATTTCACGTAAAGCATTGATTTTATCTTCTCTCGTTTCTAAGAGAAATTGTTTTAGCATGTTTTCTAAAGCATTGTTCATTTTCCATCCTTTTTCGAAAGAAAAAATTTAAAAATTAATTCTAATTTTTTAGATTGATATTTCTGAATATACAAATCCAACTTTTTTCTTTTTAGTGAAAAAAATAAATTTTCATCGACTCTTAAATTTTCAAAAAGATACAACTCAACATCTTTTAAAGAGTGAAAATAAATTCCTCTATCAAGATAAATTTTATCAAGCAGGGCTTTTTCCATATCAGCCATTAGCACAAATCTATTCTTCTCTATTTCTATCCAATCAATTCCATAAGCATAGACTTTTTTTGGTATGGTATAATAAACAAATGTCCCGACGGGTGTTTGAAAAACTTTCTTATATTGCAACGTAACAGAAGTCAAAACTTCTACTCTTTCAGGAATTAGGCCGTAATAAGACAAAGCATACTCAGAAGAAATATAGGACGGACCATAAATCATATTTGCCAATATTTCTCGTGAAAAAGGCCTGTCTCTATATTGTGCATTAAAAATATAGAGTCCTTTTTTTATTCTAATAATTTTTTGTTTTTGAAGTAAATTTTTTATTTTATCTCGAGGATATTTATAATTCTTTAAGAAACTCAATAGTAATAGATAATCAAATTCTTCATTTTTGATATATTTTTTCAACTCATAAATCATGAAATTCACCGAAATATTATATTTTCAGTAGTATGTATGTATTTTGTCTACTTACTACTAATTTTATACAAATATAACATTTCTTAAAAGAAAAGTCAAGGTTTTTGTTTGATTTGGGGGCAAAATATTTGTTTTACCAATACTTTTTGTTCAATCCATATTTCCCGATACCACTATAACTAAAAATAAAATATCCCTCTTAGCCGTTTAACAAATATAATTTCAAATCATAGCCGGTCTTTATCACTCTACCAAGCTGTCCTATATTCCACTCCTAATTCTAAAATTTATAGCAGGAGTTTTTATACATTCTACCCTAACGCCTGTTTTCCTTTTTCAGTTGTTACATATTTCAAATTTGGACTATTAGGCTTCGCTGTTCTTCTTAACAATCCTTCTTCAATAAGCGGTTTAAGTATGTTTTTTCTAAAATACTCTCTGTCACTTAAACCTACTTCCTTTTGAATAGTATCTCTTTTTTTAGGTATTAAACAAAATTTCAAAATTTTTTTAACTTGCGGGGTTACTTGCGGGGTTACTTGCGGGTGTATGGGTAATATTACTAAAAAATAATATCTATTATCATCTGTTTCAAATATAGGGTCAGGAGAATTATTTTGTTTCATAGCCCTTCTAATCTTTGGGATACCTGTCCCACGACCTTCAGTAAACTTTAATTCCTTCAAAAAGTCCCCTATTCTGCGATTTCTATAATCTCGTGCAATTATGTGCTCTTTTTTTAACATTTTGTTATTAATCGGAGGCAATGGTCCGGGATAACTTAATATCTCAATCCTATCTAATCTTATATTTACTTCTATTGTATTTTGCAACTCATAACTTCTATGATAAACTGCATTTGTAAGTGCTTCCTCTATTGCCTCATAAGGATAATTAAAAAATCGTTCAGCTTCAGCTTGCCCGGGAATTTTTCTAACTTCTTCAATTAAAATATTGCTTTTAATATAATCCAGGGCATTTGTTAATTGTTTATATACTGGCCCGGTAAATATTTTTTCAGATAAACTATCACCCACATCGTCATGATAAATGACAACTTCAATTTTAGCACCTTTAAAAAAATTATCAGGAGTTTTATTAAAAAACAAAAGTCCTACATTAACAGGTTTTTTATATTCTTTAGGCCCGCGAATAATATTCATTCGTTCACACAAATCTAATAAATCCATTTTATCAACTTCGTCATATAAACTACTTTTGACAGTCCTTAAAAAATCTTTTATTAATTCTTTGTCAATGTCTTCTATTTCCGCATTATGATTAATACGGTCATCAAAAGGAATTTTAGCTGTTAATTCAAAAAGTCTGCGTTCATCTTCATTGTTAGCTTTTTTTGTAACTGAACCATGACGCACATAATAAACATAATTAGAATTTTTTTTACTTAAAGACAGAAATTCCCAACGCCTAATACACCGTAGTTTCATACCGGGCACTCAGGAGAAGTAAAAATTGATTTTTCAGCCTAACTAAAACATCTTTTCAAAAATATTCTGATTTATTTACAGCAGGCTCATAATTATTTACCTTAAGTATATAAAATGTAGAGACAAATAACTATTCACTCTAATGTCATCCCGAACGTATGTTGTAAAATCTTTCAGAGAATTGGATTTCTCGCATATGCTAGAAAAAACAAGGACGCTGCTTTTCGAATACTTATTAGCCCAAGCAGCCTATATTTCAGTATTGGAGTATAAAGTATATAAAGTATTGCACCGTCCCCAAAGGCCATTAAAGGCCATTATATTTATTTGGAGTTGGTTACCATGTTTAAAACATTTAATTGTCATCTCTCAACATAGGAAATCACTCTGACATTGCTATCCCATTTTTTATAATTTTCCCTTAAATAATATGTATTTTTTACATATTTTTCATTTAAAAAATATGTAAAATAGCATCTTTTTTTAAATAAAAAACTTGACTTTTTACTGATTTTGAAGTATATTAATTATAATATGATTCTAAACAGATATTTTTATCAATTTTTACTGAAATGGAAAAAAAATCCACAAAGAAAACCTCTTCTATTACAAGGAGCCAGACAAACAGGAAAAACCTTTCTTCTCAAATACTTTGCTGAAAAAGAATTTTCTGATTTCGTGTATATAAATTTTGAAGAGGAACAAGAATTCGCAGAGAGCTTAAAGAATACAGCCAATCCGAAAACGATTCTGGAATATCTCGGTCTTTATAAAAACAGATCTATTGATATTCGCAAAACTCTGATTATTTTTGACGAGGCCCAAAATTGTCCTCAGGTTGTTACCTCTTTAAAATATTTCTATGAAAATTATCCCGAAGGATATATTGTGGCTACAGGATCACTATTAGGCATTTCTTTAACAGACAACAAATCAGGCAGTTTTCCTGTCGGAACCGTTGATATACAGCATCTTTATCCTCTGACTTTTTTCGAATTCCTGGACGCTCTAAACGAAACTTCTCTTCTGCAGCACTTAATTTCAAAACGGGATTTTTCTCCCCTTCCAGATATATTTCATAATAAACTTATTAAATTATTAAAACTCTATTTTCTAATCGGAGGTATGCCTGAAGCTGTAAAAACCTATCTGGAAACAAAAGGAGACTGGCAGGCTGTCAGGAAAATTCAAAAAGACATTCTGTCTGCCTATCTTATTGATTCTGTACGTTATGCTGATAAAACAGAATCTGTAAAAATACGGCAAATCTGGGATAATATTCCTCAACAAATATCTGGAGAAAATAAAAGATTCAAACTTTCAGCAATCAAAAAAAACGCCTCTTTACGAGAATACAGAACTGCTTTAAACTGGCTGATCAGTGCAGGACTCCTCTATAAAGTAGAAAAAAATAAAAGAATCGCTTTACCTCTGTCGGCGTATAAAGACGAACACCTCTTTAAAATATTCTTCCTGGATATAGGATTATTATCGGCTCTGTTAAATTTGTCTCCTCAAACTCTTCTTAACGGCAATTCCCTATTTTTACAATTTAAAGGCTGGTTTACGGAAAACTATATTGCACAGGAACTGCAATCCCGTTTTAAGACGGAATTGTATTATTGGGCTAATCATACATCTGAAATTGACTTTATTTTATCCTACAATGACAATATTATTCCTATAGAGATAAAATCAGGGTTCAACACGAAAGCGAAAAGCCTTAGAGTGTATATAGAAAAAAATACTCCACAATATGCTATCCGTTCTTCATTACGGAACTTCCATGTCCATAATAATTTATACGACATCCCTTTATATGCCATCTCCCGTTTTCCTGAACTTATTTTTCGAAAGAATTAGTACAGAATTGTTGTAATACGGCTTTCTACAAAGTCTGTGCTCAAAAAATAGCAATTTTATTTTTGGGGTCAGAGATTGGAATTATACTTTGTCAATGTCTTCTATTTAACTATCGTTAGATGTTGTTTTAATTGTCTCGGATTACCAGTCGTGTCTTCTCCTTTTACCTAAAATAGCATCGCCTAATTCCTAAAACCGTTATTTGTTAAGACCCGGTACATATTTATAAAATATTTTCCCGAAGAGCATCTACTAATAAATCCAGTTTCTCATAATCTAACTTATCCAGCAACAAACTGCGTGCATGAGCTACTTTTTTAGAAACTCCTTTTCCGCTATATTTATTTAATAACTTACAATATTTTTTATCTTTAATAAGATCTTGAACTTTTTTATTTAATTGTCTCTCCGCTTCATTAATTTTATAAATTTTGATTTTATTACTTGCTAAATTTTTATCATCATAATCATAGAAATGGACAAATAAAAAAGTATATTCCCGATCCAATAATTTATTCTTCAGATAGGATGTAATTTTATTTCTCATTTGACTGTGAATTTTATTATATGAAAAATGATTTCCGCATCTTGAGATAATCGGGTTACATCCCATTCTATTATCACCGGTTTTCCCAACATATAATGCAATATCCTTTTTCATCGCTAAACCTTTAGCAATGATTATATAAACAGAAAATTTTCTTTCTAAACTTGCAGTGTTAAGTGTAAACTTATGAACTTTTTTCTCGTTTGCTTTCATCAAATATCTCCTTTTTATAATTTTTTTTATTAATTTCTTTTTTCAAATTCTATTAAAAGATACTGTTTTAGTAATTTTGCTTCAACCATATAATAAAATATTTTAAGAAGATTTTACAGGAATTTTCTTTAACTTTTTAATCCAAGCATCTGATAAAGAAAATTCTTTTGCTCCTTCTATGATAATATTAATATACTTTTGTGTCGGAAATTGAATTACATCTTCTTTCTTACCTTCAGTCACTTGAAAAGTATAAACTTGGACAGGAGAACCCTCAATATAAACAGAAACTATTTTCTCTTTATAATAATTCGGAGCACCTTCTTTTTTTCTGATAATCTCAAATTCATCCTCAGTCAAATCAAACACAACACCTTCTACACTGCTTCCAGTTTTAGGCTCAATATTTGCTGCCCCACCGCCTCTGGTGCTGGAATAATAATTAAAAACCAATTCATAATCTTTTAAGACGGCTTTTCGGGGGTTGCGCTCATTAAGAGGAATTTTATTATTTCCATTTTTCTGACAATATCTGTCTAAATCTTCTTGGTTCATATTCGAACCATACGCAAAATAAAAAATCCGTTCCATTTTAACCTCCTTAAATCATTGGAGACAATCCTCCGGTTTAATACAGATTAATAACACAAAAGAATGAGAACCGTCCCGATACTTTGTGATACGATACTCTTAAAACTTATATGCTCCTTGCGATTTAACATATCATTTCTAAAAGGCTCATCTTAAGGAATTTCAATTAGATTTATTTTTATTTGCATATTCTACCTTCCTTTTTTAATTTTCTACTCACTTCTTTCTCAAAAATTTTATTAACTTATTTAAAGAATTGTTATTTGTTAAGACCAGGTACATATTTACAATAAAGTCACCACCACCAATTATTCAACCCCAAATCATAAGATTTTATAATTGAACAATTTTCTATTACTTTTGTCAAATTGTTACTCCATCTATTATCCGAATCTATTGTATCTAATAAATAAGTTAATACAGGAAGAAAAACACCTAACTTTTTAGACTGATTTTCAGGAATATTATCAGGAAAATAA
>CAYQNP010000014.1:0-5151 GCA_964418785.1 uncultured Spirochaetia bacterium
CTGCAGGATTTAAGACTACTTCTGTAACAGATACTATCCCTGTTGCATCTATGGAAGACAGCAGACGAAAAATTTATGCTGTCCAATTCCACCCTGAAGTTGCTCATACAAAAAACGGAACTGCAATTTTAAAAAATTTTGTTTTTGAAATATGCAGGAGTAAAAAAGATTGGGATTTATCAAAATTATTGAAAAATAAACTTGAAGAAATTCAGGAACAGGTAGGAGATGGGGAAGTAATAGTTGCATTATCCGGTGGTGTTGATTCATCAGTGGCTGCTGTTATGATTCAGAAAGCCATTGGAGATAAATTACATCCTATTTTTGTTGATACCGGATTAATCAGATATGGCGATGTTGAAAGAATAAATAATATATTAATAGACCAGATGGGAATGAATGTAAAAATTGTAGATGCTAAAAAACGGTTTCTTAAAAAACTTAAGGGTGTTACCAATCCTGAAAAAAAGCGTAAAATAATAGGCCATGAATTTATAAAAGTTTTTGAAGAAGAAGCAAAAAAAATAAAAGGAATAACGCATCTTGTTCAGGGTACATTGTATCCTGATGTTATTGAATCGGCAGGAGCGGGCACCAAGAGTGTTGTAATTAAATCACACCATAATGTCGGCGGCCTTCCTGAACGAATGAAATTAAAATTAGTAGAACCTTTAAGAGATTTGTTTAAAGATGAGGTTAGAAAAATCGGGAAAAAGCTCGGTATGCCTGATGAGATATTGTATCAACATCCGTTTCCGGGCCCTGGACTTGCAATACGAATCCTCGGTGAAGTTACGGAGCAAAGATTAAGTATTGTTAAAGAATGTGACAGAATTGTGGAAGAAGAACTTAGAAATTCTAAGTATTATTATAAATTGTGGCAGGGGTTTGCTGTCTTGCTTCCTATTAAAACCGTTGGTATAATGGGGGATAGACGCACTTATGATAATGTTATTGCTCTGAGAATGGTTGAATCTTCAGATGCTATGACTTCTAATTGGGCAAAAGTTCCGTATCCTGTTCTTGGTAAAATTTCTTCACGCATTGTTAATGAAGTTGACGGTGTAAATAGAGTTGTTTATGATTTAACAAATAAACCACCAGCCACTATTGAATGGGAGTAAGATATGAGTGATAAACATAATGTTCTTGTACTCGGCTCAGGCGGCAGAGAACATGCTATTATAAAAAAGATTAAAGAATCAGAACTTTTAAATACTCTTTATGCGTTTCCGGGAAATGGCGGAATTATGCAGGATGCTGTTGTCCCTGAAATAAGTTTCTCTTTTGAAAATATTAACAGCCTTGTTCAAGAAAAAAATATTGACATTATTGTTGTCGGACCTGAAGCATATATTGTTGACGGTATCAGCGATTTTTTTAAAAATAATAATAATGTTTTTGTTTTTGCACCGGATAAAAGAGGTGCCTTGCTTGAAGGTTCTAAGGTTTTTGCAAAAAATTTTATGAGAAAATATAATATCCCGACTGCTGATTTTGAGGTTTTTGATAATGCAGCAGCTGCTGTGGAGTATTTGAAAAATAAAAAAGAAGTTGTTGTTAAAGCAGACGGACTTGCTGCCGGCAAAGGCGTTTATGTGTGTGATAACTTTGAAGAGAGTAAAAAGGCTGTTGAGGAAATAATGCTTGAAAAGAAATTTAAAGATGCAGGCAGTAAAGTGGTTATAGAAGAAAAACTTCAGGGTGAAGAAGCTTCTATACTTGTAATGGTTTCAGGCGATAAGTACTCTTTCTTAATACCTTCTCAGGACCATAAGCCTGTGTATGACGGTGATAAAGGACCTAATACCGGCGGAATGGGCGCTTATGCTCCGACTAAACTTGTTGATTCTGATTTAATCAATAAAATTGAATCTAAAATTGTGAAACCTGTTATCAGCGGTCTTATAACTGAAAATATAAATTATAAAGGAATTATTTATGTCGGAATAATGGTTGTAAATAAAGAACCATATGTTCTTGAGTTTAATGTACGATTCGGGGATCCTGAAACTGAGGCTGTCTTGCCTATGATGAAATCCGACTTGCTTGAAAAGATTTTATTAATGAAAAATAATGAAAATTTCTCTTTTGATTGGAAACAGGGATATTGCGTTGATGTTGTTCTTGCTTCAAAAGGTTATCCCGGAAGTTATGAAAAAGGAAAAAAGATAACTTTTAAAAAAGATTTGCCTTCTGATATCTTTATTTTTCATGCAGGAACAAAAATGGAAAATGGAGAGATTTATACAAACGGAGGTAGAGTATTAAATGTTGCTGCTATTGCTGATAATATTGTCGATGCAAGAAAAAAAGTGTATGATTCGTTAAAATATATAAATTTTGACGGGATGTATTTTAGAACTGATATTGCTTTAAAAGAAGAAAAAAGAGGTTAGTTTGTGGACAATTTTAATATATTGCGGAGGTAATTGCCATGGCACAGACAAAAGTGGAAAAATTAAGTGAAAACAAATTAAAAGAAATGGGTGTTTTTAACTGGCCAATCTGGGAAAAAGAGGCTTCAACTTTTGATTGGTCTTACGGAAGTACTGAGAAGTGTTACATCATAAAAGGAAAAGTAGAAGTTACAGAAGAAAACGGAGAAAAAGTTGAATTCGGAGCAGGTGATTTTGTAACTTTTCCTAAAGGGCTGAACTGTACATGGCATATTATTGAAGATGTAAAGAAACATTATAACTTTGAATAAATTATACAGGTTATTTTGCTTCTAATTTTTTTCTGCTCCAGAATTAAATATTATGAATTTAAAAAAAACAGGCTTTAATTTTCTTAAAATTTCTATATCTTTAATTATTGTATATCTCTTGTTCAAAAATGTTGATTTTAACTTAATGCTGAATAATTTAAAGAAAGTTGATATGCTTTATTTTTTTCTTGCAGCATTTTTTTTTGTAGTTGTTCAGCAGATTTTTTTTATTTTGCGGTGGATGAGCATATTACACTTTAATGGAATAGATATATCATTTCTTAAAATAATGAAGTATCATTATATGTCGATTTTATTTCAGACTTTTTTACCTTCAGGAATAGGAGCCGATGCTGCAAAAGCTGTACTTACTTTAAAGTACGGAAAGAAATCCGGGGCAATTAATAGTGTTCTTATTTCAAGAGGAATGGGAATTCTTGTTCTTTTTATTTTTGCTTTGCTCGGGTCGTTTTTTATAGATGATTCAAATAATATGGTTCTATTCAGATGCAGCCTGATATTTTTTGTTAGTGTAATAATTGCTTCAGGAATTTTAATCAGATATAACAGAATTTATAATTTTCTTATGTCTTTAAAGATTGTTTCGCGATTCAAGAAGATAAAGTATATTGTAAAAAATTTTAGGGATAATATGGATTGGAAACTATTACTAAAAATGTTTATGTATTCTGTTTTAATACAGAGTACAGTTCTTGTTATATTTTATTTTATGACAATATCTCTGGGTATTAATATTGATTTTTTATCCATATTAACTTACTATCCTGTTATTACGATTCTTGTGCTGGTTATTCCGACAATCAACGGAATAGGAGCAAGAGAATATTTTATGTTTTATTTTTATAAGGATTATATTAAAACAACAGATATGCTCGGAAGTCTTTCTATAATAGGATATACACTATATTTAATCACGATTTTAATCGGGCTTATTTTTTTTATTTATCATCTTATTTTCAGGAAAACTTAGGATTTACCACAAAAACCATACCGGATTTACGAGTTTTCCTTTATACCAGACCGTAAAATGGAGGTGAGGACCTGTAACTCTCCCGGTATTTCCTGAACGGGCTATTATCTGACCTTTTTTTACTTTTTGACCTACTCGAACATATATTCGTGACAGATGTCCGTACAGAGTAGTATAACCGTTGTAATGTTTTATTTTTATCATTTTTCCGTAACCGCCTGCCCAGCCTGCATATATCACCACTCCGTCATTCGCTGCTCCTACCGGTGTGCGCATCCTTACACCAATGTCTATGCCATTGTGTAATCTCCTTTTATGCGTTACTGGATTTACCCGCATACCAAATCCGGATGTGTAATGTCCCCCTAATGGCGATTGTAAATCATCTCGTAGATCATACCAGTGCTTCATATCTTTTGTGAGTATTTTAGGCTTTACTCCGGGAATGAATAATATGTCGCCTTCTCTGATGCCCCGAAATATCCTTTTAAAAATATTTATCCTATTTGCTTTTGTGATCTCTTTTACCTTAATATTATATAATTTACTTATATCTTTTAATGTTTCGTTCTTTCGAACAATATGCAGTACCCCTATTTTATCTCCTACAATAAGATGTTCGTTCATTGCTGCAAGCAGATTTTTTAAATACGGATTCAATCCAACAATAGTATCTATATTTACATTGTGCTCCTTTGCTATCTGCCAGTAGTTTTCGCCTTTCTGTACAATGTGAATCTTAATATTTAAATCTTTAAATTTTTTGAATCTGTTTACAATTCTCTTCTGGAAGTTCAGTTTTGCATCACCTGTAAGTTCAGGGAAATATTTTTTATATGTTATTTTTTCTTTACTGCTTAAACTTATAAATAGTAAAAAAATAATAAGAATAGTTGAACCGTAAATTACAGAGGATTTTAAAGGTTTTCTTTCGGTGAATTTTATGATGTTAAAATATATTTGTTTAATAGTTGCTTCAAGAATTTTTAGCTGCTTTTTTAACTGCATTTATTACTCTCCTGTGAACTTCTTTATTTGTTGGTGAGGGAATAAAATTTGAATAACTTAATCTGTTTTTTGAAATCATATTTGCAATTGCAAATGCAGCGGCTTGTTTCATTTTAAAAGTAATTTTAGATGCTTTTGCTTCAAGAGTGCCTTTAAAAATTCCCGGAAAGGCAAGGAGATTATTTATTTGATTTGGGTAATCTGATCTTCCGGTGGCTATTATTTTTACTCCGTATTTTTTTGCTGTCTCAGGTCTGATTTCCGGTTCGGGATTCGATAGTGTGAATAAAATAGGTTCTTTATTCATTGATTTTATCATTTTTTCTGTAAGAATATTTGGTACAGAAACACCTATAAATACATCAGCATCAACCATTGCAGTTTCCAGATTTCCGGTTATATTCTGTTTATTTGTTATTTTTGCAATCTCATTTTTTGCAGG
>CAYQNP010000015.1:0-5844 GCA_964418785.1 uncultured Spirochaetia bacterium
AACATGCACCCATAAATTGTCATTCCGAACCGAGCGGAGCGAGTGTGAGGAATCTTTCAGTCGAATTGAACAGGGTAAGATTTCTCCCGTTGGTCGAAATGACAAGAGAGAGAAAGTCGAAATGACAAAGGATAGGTTGAAATGATAGGAAAAAGCATCAAAATGTCAATGAAAGAAGTAATAAAGTATTGCACCGTCCCTAAAAAACCCCGAAAAAGTGCGCCCTGTATATGAATAGATATTAAAGAAGTAAAGGAGAAGATAGCGATTATGAGCAGAGAAGCAATAAAAAAGTTAATAAAGTATTGCACCGTCCCCATTCCCATTGTGACAAACTTGAAAATTTTGTTGACAAATGAAATAAACTTATTAAACTATAATTAAAATAAGAGTGGAGAAAGACTGATGATAACAGAAAAACTTCAGAAAATGCTGGACAATTATAATGAAGGCTTAAAATTGTACAGGGAGCGTAAATTTGAGGAAGCATTAGGTTATTTTAAAAAAGCGCTTGAAATTGATCCTGAAGATGGCCCGTCAAAGCTGTATGTGGACAGATGTGAAATGCTTATGAAGAACCCGCCTCCGGCTGATTGGGACGGTGTCTTTACTATGACTACTAAATAATTTATGGGAAAGAAAAATAATTATTACTATCTCGATGAACTAAACGAGGCTGATTCCATTACTGAAATTAAAGATGATGTTGTGTTAAAGGGTACGCTTTCTTTTAAAAAGCCTTTAAAGATTGACGGACATATTAAAGGAGAAATTAAGTCAAAAGGCACAATACTTATTTCAGGAAAAGGAAAAGTTGAGGGAAATATTGAAGCTGATATTGTTTTTATAGAAGGTGAAGTTATAGGGGATGTTATAGGGTATAAAAAAGTTTCAATATTAAAAACAGGAAAATTGAAAGGCGACATAAAGACAGCCAAATTAAAAATTGCCGACGGTGTTATATTTGAAGGCAGTTGTACAATGATAAAGTAGAGGATATTATGGAGAAGTTAAAATTAAAATTTAAACCAATTCAGTTTAAAAATAATAAAATAATAATAATTGATCAGACGAAGTTGCCGAATAAACTTGTTTATGAGACCATAGAAGACTATAAAAAGATGGGAAAAGCCATAAAAGAATTAAAGGTACGGGGTGCACCGTTAATAGGCGTTTCAGCTGCTTACGGTATTGTTGTTGGATTAAATAAATTAAATGTAAAGACTTTTGAAGCGTTTGAGAAAGAGTTTAATAAGATTTACAGGTATCTGTCGGAAACACGGCCTACAGCAGTTAATCTTTTTTATGCACTTGATAGAATGAAAAGAGTTTTTTATGAAAATAAAACAAAAAGCATAAATGAAATAAAAAAAATATTAAGAGTAGAAGCAGATAACATATTTAAAGAAGATCTGGAACTTTCGTACAGAATTGGGAAGAATGGAAGTAAGTTAATAAAGAACGGAGACATTATATTAACTCACTGTAATGCAGGCGGGCTTGCCACTTCAGGGCTCGGCACAGCCTTATCTGTTATGTTTGTTGCTCATTCTCAGGGCAAGAGATTTAAAATTTTTGCCGATGAGACAAGACCATTGCTTCAAGGTGCACGCTTGACTACATGGGAACTTGTAAAATATGGTATTGATACTACTTTAATAACAGATAATACAGCTGCGTTTGCAATTAAAAATAAAGGAATAAGCAAAATTATTGTGGGAGCAGACAGAATAGCTGCCAACGGAGACACTGCAAATAAAATAGGAACTTTTAATCTCGGTATACTTGCAAAATATTATAAGATTCCATTATATATTGCAGCCCCGTCAACGACTTTTGATTTTTCAATTAAAAACGGAAGTATGATTCCGATAGAAGAGAGACACAGCAATGAAGTTGTAAATTTCAGAAAGCAAAAAGTAGCACCTGATAAAGTACAGGTATATTCTCCTGCTTTTGATGTTACGCCTCATAATTTAATTAGCGGTTTTATAACTGAATACGGAGTATTGAAACCACCATATTCATTGAGTTTTAAGAAAATTAAATTAAATAATAAATAAAAAACATAAAAAGCCGATTATAAAATTAGTAAAAATAAAATTTGACTTATTAATATAAAAAATTATATTAAGGCCGGTGAAAAAATAATGGCAAATGGATTACAGTTAAAATCAGAAGTTTATCGTGCGGGCTCATTTGTATACATAGAAGGTCAGAAGGATAGTAAAACATTCTACATAGTGCGGCAGGGTAAGTTGCAAATTCAGAGAGATTTCAATGTCCTTGAAGATGAAAATCCCATTTTAAATGTTGGAGATTTCTTTGGAGTTGTATCCTGTATGAGTGCTCACCCGCGGGATGAGTCTGCTAAAGCACTTGTGGATAGTGTTGTTATTTCTATACTTAGAGACCATTTTGGTGCATTGATCCAGAAAAATGCTCCTATTGCAATGAAAATAATCCGTTCTTTTAGTAAAAAATTAAGATATTTTGATAAAGAGATTGCAAGATTAACGCTTCAGGAAAAAGAATCTGAAGAGGACCCTAAATTTTTATTTGATATTGGCGAATATTATTTTAACCAAAATGAGTATGATAAATCTGCATATGCTTTTCAGCAGTTTTTAAAATATTGTCCTGCAGATGAAAGAGTTACGCAGGCTCAAGTCAGATTAAAACAGATGAATAAGCCGTTTGAAGCTCAGGAAGTGCCTTCTCAGGGACTGGCAAAGATGTATGCTGCTGATCAGATGATATTCAGTGAACATGAACCTGGTGAAGACCTTTATATTATTCAGCAGGGAAAAGTTAAAATTACCAAGATTATAAATAATCAGGAAGTATTGCTTGCAGTATTACAGCCCGGGGATATTTTCGGAGAAATGGCTTTACTTGAAAATAAACCGCGCAGTGCTTCTGCTATATCTTATGGTGATTCTGTTATGCTCGTTGTTAATAAAAGTAATTTTGAAAGTATGGTTGTGGCTAAACCGCAGATAGCTTCTAAATTGATTCAGCTTCTTAGTGAAAGAATCTGGACTGCATATAAACAGCTTGAAAATTTAAAATTAAAAGATCCGGTCGCAAGATTGTGGGATACACTCCTTACTCAGGTACTTAAACAGCGAGTGCCTATTGAACATAAAGCACCTTTTACTTTTGAATTCGGCCCTAATGAACTGATTAAAATGGTTGGTTTCTCGGAAGAAGAAGGCCAGAAATATATTAAACAGTTGTTTGAAAATAAAAAGTTGATTCTGGATAATGGTAAAATCCATTGTACAGACCTTGAAGAGATTCAGAAACAGGTAAGTTATTATAAGAAAATGCAGGAAATGGAACGAAAGCGTGAACTCGCCGCTAAAAAAAATCTATAAATTTTTTTTAATTCTTTTTATTATATTTTTATTGCTTATAACCGGTGCTTATGTGTATGTGAAAGTTTATCTCCCAAAAGATACTGTAAAAAATTATATTCTTTTAACAGTTGGTAAAAACCTTGATAGAAATATTCAAATTGAAAATGTTAAATTTAATATTTTTAAAGGTATCATCCTTGAGAATGTTTCTGTGTCACGAATAAGCAATGTTGAAAATTCTGCTGAATTCTCAATCGAAGAAGTATCTCTTAAATATGATTTTAATGCCCTTTTTCATTTTAAATTTTTAATCTCAAAATTAGTGCTTTATAATTTTAATATTGATATCCAGCCTGAAGTTATTGATTCTGAAATAAGTTATTATAAAAATAAGTTTAGTTCAGACAGTAAAAATACCAATAGTTCTAAGTTTACTTTTGATATAAAATTTATTGAATTAAGGGATACTCGTATTAAATATAATAATATTGAGTTCCTAATAAACAGTATAAATTTTCAGAATAGTGTTCTCAAAAAGATTAATAACGATATTTGCATAATTATAAATAATAAAAAGATATTTACAAGCGGATATGTGTCTGTCTATAAGCATTTGTATAAAATGGAACAGAATGTAAAATATAATAACATCCCGGTCAATTTGAAACTTGATGCAGCGGATTTTACTAATATTAATTTTAAAATTAAAAGTAAACTCTTTAAGAAAAATTTAGCTGCTATAGGTAAAATTTCTTATGTGTCTAATGTGTTGTTTAATGAATATTTGAATATATATGATACCGAGAATAATAATGTAACCTTAAAGAATTTTTTTCTTTATCTTGATACTTTAAAGTTTAAAACTAAATTAATAGCTTCTCTTCCGCTTGTAGACAGAAATTTGTTATTTATTAATGATAACGCTGTGCCTTATTTCAGCGGTTCTGTAAAATTAAATGTTTTTCTTCGCGGAAAATTTAAGAATATTTTAAAAAATTTAAGTATTAACGGAGGTGTTGAAATATTAAAAGCAGAACTTTCTGTTAATACAAATAAAAAAGTTTTACTTCAAAATGGAAAGATTAATATTCGTAATAATAAAGCAGTGCTTGATTCAGCAGATGTCTTTTATGATGATTTAGAAACAAAAATCAGCGGTGAGTATAGAAATATTTTCGGTGTGTATCCTGTTAAATTTAAATTAACTTCTAACTTTATTAATTTAGAAAAATTTATTAAAAAGGATTTAATTGTAAATAAAACAGTGGTTAGCGGAGTTTTTAATATACCTGAAAATCATATTAAGATTACCTCGGCAAAACTTAATACTTTAGACGGTATTGTTTTATTAAATGGAGGTTATTTTATTAATAACGGATTGGCAGATTTTTCAGTTAAATTTAAAAAAGTTTCTCTTAATAAGTTAAAAAAGATAATTTCTTATACAAACAGAAAACTGAGTGGCAATATAAGAGGAAGCAGCAAACTGTCTTTTTCTATAAATAAAAGATTCCGGATTAAAAAGCTGGAAGGCAGTGTAACCGGTGATATACTGTATGACAGTATTAAAAGTTCTGCAATAATAAAATTTAGTCAAAATGATAATGAGATAAGGATAAATAATTCTTTTATTAAAGTGTTTAACAATAAAGTAAAAGTATCCGGTGTATATAATCTCTTGAATAATAATTTTAAAGTTGCAGGGACAAGCAGTGTTAGATTAGGAAGCCTGGGGCTGAAAGAGTTGAAGGGTATTTCAGATGTGTCCTTTTCTGTTTCAAAAGCAAAAACATTAAATGGTACTGTGAAAATCTATTCTGATTATATTGACTGGAATAAATTTAAGTTTTACAGAACGCAATCTGAATTTTCTTTTAATGATAAGTTGTTATTCGGAAGTGTAAGAGTGAAGAATTTTTATAAAGGTAATATAGTAGCGTTTATTACCAATAATTTTTCTGATAACGGGTTAAAAGTTAGTGGAAAAGGGAACAAAATCCGCATAGGCTCTCTTTTAAAAAATAGAGTAACAGGAGACATAAGCGGTAATTTAGATTTTAATTTTGATTTACATAAAAAGGATGAAAATTATAAGGGGAATCTGTATTTTAATGTATCTAAAGGTGAAATTGCAGACACAGAGTTTCAGAAAGGTCTTGGAGGATTTCTCGGATTGCTGGAAGGTCTTGAAGATATATTTTATAATAATATTACAGGAGTTATACAATTAAATAATAATAATGTAAACATAAAAAGTATTAAGATTATCTGTCCGGATCAGAAATATTTTGTAGCAGGTAAACTGGGGCTTGACGGGAAATATCTTAATATAGATGTCCAGCCGCAGTTTAATGAAGAGTTTGTAAAAAATGTTCCTAATTTTGCTCTTCAGGTACTCTCTAAAAAGAATAATTGGTATTATATTCAGTACATAAATATTACTTCTAAGAACGAAAAATTGTTATTTAGATGGAAAAAATAA
>CAYQNP010000016.1:0-9340 GCA_964418785.1 uncultured Spirochaetia bacterium
TAAGGCAATGAATATTATTGTATTAAGAACATCTCTTTTTAATGATGAAGACAACACCATTAAATTCAATATGGGTCTGGGCTCTACCATAAAAATTAGTAATTTTTTGTTGACTTTTGATTTATCTTATATACCTATGAGTATTAATAATGTTTTAACTGTAAGTCTTAGTTTTAAAAAAGGAGGACAGTAAAACAAAATAAAGTAGATATTTAATAATAATATTTACTCTCTGTACTAAAATCGAAGTTTTAGTACCCAAAAATTAAAAAAAGGACCGTAGGGAGGTTAATTATGAACAAAGAGTATGAATTAGCTGTTATCTTTAAAGATGACGAAAATTCTTCTGCTGAAGGTTTAAATTTTGTAAAAGACCTTCTCTCAAAATCAAACATCAGTATTCTCAATGAAGATGTATGGGGTTCAAGAGAACTTGCATATCCAATTGAGAAACATAAAAAGGGATACTATGTATTTATCAAAATGGAAGGAGAACCGCTTACTGTAAAAAAAATCGAGCGTGATTTGAGATTAAACAACTCTATACTCAGATTTCTTATATTTAAAAAAGCGAAAAAGAAAGGGGGAAAATAATATGTCAGACTTAAATGTCGTAACTCTGGTAGGGAGATTAACTGATAAACCTGTACTAAGATATGCAAGTACCGGACTTGCTATTACTAAATTCTCCATTGCAAATAATTATATTAGAAAAAGCAATGACGGTTCCCCTAATACTCAAACAAATTTTTTTAATATAACTGTAATGGGAAAACAGGCTGAAAATGTTTCACAATATCTTGATAAAGGCAGACAGGTTGCTATTACCGGCAGACTTGTTCAAAACAAATGGCAGGATAAAGACGGAAACAACAGATATTCAGTAGAAGTAATAGCATCATCTGTACAATTTCTTGGTTCAAAAAACGATAGTCCCCAAAGCGGCGGTATACCGCAATCCAACTCATATTCGAATAATAATTTTCAAGCACAGCCTCAAAATCAGAGCCAGCCACAACAACCAACTGAAGAAAATATTGGCAATGCCAATAATACCGAAGATAATATTGCTATTGAAAACTCTGATTTTGAATCACCTTTAGACGGTGAAGATGTACCGTTTTAAACTTTTATTAACATTAACTAAGGAGGAAATATAAAATGGAAAATATAAAAAAAAACAATGTTACAGTTGCAGAAAACAATGAAACACAAAATTCCAATGCAACTTCTTCTGCTGCTCCGGAAGAAGAAAAAAGCACTCAACAGAAAAACAGACGCTATAATCAGCAAAGAAAATTTAACTCCAAATCACAATTTAATCCGCGATATAAAAAACGAGTGTGTAAATTCTGCAAAGGTGTATATACTGAAATTGACTATAAAAACATTGAAATGCTAAAAAAATTTATTTCAGAAAGAGGCAAAATTTTACCGCGAAGATTAACAGGAACCTGTGCAAAACATCAAAGATTACTTGCTAAAGAAATCAAAAAAGCCAGATTACTCGCTTTATTGCCTTTTGTTGCCGATTAATCTATTATTATATTAAAAGTTATGCAGCAGAAATTAGATTTAAAGAAAAACTTATACTCGCTTATCTTACTGGGTGGTACTTTCATACTCTATTTTGCTCCAAGATATATGAGTATGTTCTCCTTATTGGTTACACCGTTTATACTCTCTCTAATTATCTTTATAGGAGTAAAATATCAAGTTGAAAATATTATTATCCCTCTATCCTTACTCAACTTTATATTATTCTTTTTCTTCAAATTGGAAGCAATTACTTTTATGCTAAACTCTTCTATCCCGGCTGTATTCATCTTATTATTCCTTAACAAAAACAGTTATACCTTATCCTTCGATTTAATAAAAAAAATTGCAAAATTTATCATTATATACTCTCTCTCTTTAAGTATTATTACTATTATACTGCTTAGATTTACTTTCTTCTATAATCTCGCGGAACAAATCATAAACTACATAAACAACTATTTTGATTCTTATATAGCCGTTCTAAAAAAACAGAACCTTTCATTAACACAGATAGAATATTTAAGAGACATAAAAAAAATGGCTATTAAAATACTTATAATGTACTACCCTGCAGTGATATTTATAAATTATATTTTCTATTTATCTTTAAATGCTTTTCTGTCTGCAGCACTGATTTCAAACTATGTAATTAAGAAACCTAAATTCATTTACATGCTGTTTCTGAAAATAAACGACTCTTTTATCTGGCCATTTATTATAAGCTGGGCTTTAGTGTTTGTATCACTATATATTAATTCTGAATTATTCTCTCAAATAATATGGAATATTGCACTTATCATAAGTACTATCTATATTATCCAGGGGATTATTATTTTATTTAACAAACTGCTATTCATTAAACTAAACTCTATATTAAAATTTATTCTTATCTTTATTGTTATTGAACTTATCATAAGTTTTTTTATGTACTCTGTGTTTATTATACTCGGACTTGGTCTGTTTGACACATGGTTTGATTTCAGACATATTTCAAAAATAAAAGATATTGACACTTTAATTTAGGAGGATTTCAATATGAAAGTTATATTAAGAGAAGATGTAAAAGGTCTTGGAAAAGCCGGGGAAATAAAAGATGTTAAAAAAGGATATGCAAACAACTATCTTTTACCGAGAAAATTAGTATATCCTTATAAGGAACAGTATTTAAAACTTATTGAAACTGAAAAAATTGCAAAACAGAAACAGGCAGAAAAATTAAAAAAGGAACTTGAATCTCTAAAAGAAAAATTAAGTACAATATCCTGTACAATAGCAATGAAAGCAGGAGAAGATGATAAACTCTTCGGTTCTGTTACATCTCAGAATATCGTAGAAAAACTTAAAGAAGAAGGCATAAATATCGATAAAAAACAAATAGTGCTGGAAGAGCCTTTGAAAAAATTAGGAGTATACCATGTTCCTGTAAAACTTGCTCCAGAAATTTCAACTGAATTAAAAGTCTGGATTATAAAAGAATAGATTCTATATGAATAGAGAAGCACCTTTTAATAATGAGGCTGAACAATCTGTACTTGGTTCAATGATTTTAGACAATGATCTTATTCTTACTGCTGCTGAAAGAATTGAACCTAACGACTTCTATAAAATTTCTCATAGAAAAATTTTTAATGCTATTCTTGATTTAAACAATAAAGGACAGGCTGTTGATCTGGTTACTCTCACAAACTATCTTAAAGAAAAAAATGAACTGGAAAAAATCGGTGGTGTCCAATACTTAAATGATATTGTTGCTGCAGTACCTACCACTGCTAATTTTATTTATTATATTGATATAATTGAACAAAAATCCATATTACGAGGCTTAATAAAAGCAAGCAATAGTATTATTGAAGCAGCATATTCTGCAACAGATGATATAATGCTGACTATTGATAATGCAGAAAAAATATTCTTTAATATTATAGGGAAAAAAATAAAAGAGGATTTTACTAAAGTCGGAGACTTTCTCGGCAACACCATAGAAAAAATAGAAGAACTATATAAACGATCAGACATTTATACAGGTATAAGATCAGGTCTGTTAAGTCTGGATAATCTGACATCCGGTTTTCAAAAATCCGAATTAATTATACTTGCTGCTCGTCCGTCTGTAGGAAAATCTGCTCTTGCTATAAATATTGCTGAATTTATAGGTTGTGAATTAAAAACTCCAGTAGGGATATTCACACTTGAAATGAATAAAGAGTCTATTCTTCTAAGAATGCTCTCTTCAATATCAAAGGTAGAATTGTATAAAATCAGAAACGGGCACCTATCTTCTAATGATTGGGATCCTTTAATTAATGCGGCAGGAGTATTATCAGAAGCACCAATATACATAGACGATACTCCCGGTATAAATATATTCGAATTGCGTGCTAAAGCAAGGCGAGCGGCAAAAAAGTATAACCTTGGTATAATAATAATTGATTACCTGCAACTTATTACTACTTCCGGAAAAACCAAAGAAAACAGACAGCAGGAAATCTCTGAAATTTCACGCTCACTTAAGGCTATTGCCAGAGAATTAAATATACCTGTTATTGCGCTCTCTCAGTTAAGCAGAAAAGCTGAGGATGCTGACGGAGAACCAAAGTTATCACACCTCCGTGAATCCGGCGCTATAGAACAGGATGCAGATGTCGTTATCTTTATTCATAGAGAATCAAATAAGAAAAAAAATGATGATGATGACTTCGAATCTAATGCTAAAAAAAGTATTCTTGATTATAAACTTATTGTTGCAAAACAACGAAACGGTCCAACTGATGATGTTAAAGTCAGATTTCTGAGAAATATTACTAAATTTGTAGACGCAGTAAACGAAAAAGAAGAAAGCAAATATGCTTGATTATCAAGGGGTATTATGTATATTTATTTAGGTAAAAATATTCTAAAAATTATTACTTATGTTGGAGAAATAACAAAATTATTTTTAGACACAATTAAATGGATGTTTAGAAAACCATTTAATAAAAAAGGTGTTGTATATCAAATGATTCATATTGGATATAATTCTATTCCAGTTACTCTTATCACATCATTATTTACCGGCATGGTTATAGCACTTCAAACAGGACTCTCCATGGAAGCAAAACTAAAAGGGACTTCTCAATTTGTCGGCGGAATTGTAACTGTTGCAATGGTTCGTGAGCTTGCTCCTGTTTTGACAGCTCTTATTATGGCAGGAAGAATAGGTTCTTCTATTGCTGCAGAAATAGGAACTATGCAGGTTACAGAACAAATAGACGCATTAAAAACACTTGCAACTAATCCAATCCATTACCTTGCTGTTCCAAAATTTATTGCTCTTGCCGTTATGATGCCGGTTTTAACACTTATTGCAGACTTCGTAGGATGGATAGGCGGAGCTGCTGTATCAATTATGGAGCTTAATAACACACTGCTCACTTTTTTCTACAATTCTCAGGCAGGATTTCGAATGGGAGACCTATTTTCGGGATTAATTAAATCCAGTGTATTCGGTATGATTATTGCTGTTATAGGATGTTATAAAGGTTTTAAGGCATCAGGCGGTGCAGAAGGTGTTGGCAAGGCAACTATTAGTTCTGTTGTCACTTCCTCTATGTTAATACTTATTTCTGATTACTTTTTAACAACTTTTTTAAATTTTACATTGCATATTTAAAAGATTATGGAAACAAACAATAAAATTGTAATAAAAGATTTATGGAAGACTTTGCCCGGGAAAGAGGTTTTAAGAGGCCTTAATCTTGAAATAAAAGAGAGGGAAACTCTCGTAATCATAGGCAGAAGCGGAGAAGGGAAAAGCGTACTGTTAAAACACATAAGCAGACTTATGCAGCCTGATAAAGGAGAAATATACATAGACGATACAGAAATAACAAAACTTCCGGAGGAACAACTTAATACTCTAATGACTAAACTCGGATTTCTTTTTCAGGGTGCTGCGCTCTTTGATTCTCTTACTATTGAAGAAAATGTCGGATTCTTTCTTTTTAGATACAGATTGAAAGAACTCGGCGAGAAAAGGATAAAAGAAATCGTAAAAGAAAAATTAGAACTCGTGGGCTTAAAGAATATTGAAAATATGAAACCGGCAGAACTATCCGGCGGTATGAAAAAAAGAGTCGGACTGGCAAGAGCCATTGCTGTTGACCCGGAAATTATGTTGTATGATGAACCCACTACAGGACTTGACCCCATTACTTCAGATGCTATCAATGACCTTATTATTGATATGCAGAAAAAAATCAATGTTACTTCTATTGTAGTAACTCACGATATGACAAGCGCTTTTAAGGTAGCAGATAGAATCGCTATGCTATATCAGGGGAAAATTATTTATATCGGCACACCGGAGGAAGTCAAAAACACTTCTAATCCGTTCGTTAAACAGTTTATATCCGGAAGTGCAGAGGGACCAATACAGGCATAAGGAGGATATGTATGAAATTATCAAATGAAGCAAAATTAGGTTTATTAACCATTGTTGTAATTATTATATTTGCTCTTATTGTCCTCTTTGCCGGGGAAATAAAATTTAAAGAAGAAGGATACTCAATCAAAGTAAAATTTTCTTTTATCGGGGATTTAAAAGTCGGGGCACCTGTTATATTCGCCGGCGGCATAAGAGTAGGTAAAGTTATTGACATTATACCTTACAATGATTTTGTAAAAGTTGTTCTCTGGCTTAAAAAAGATTTTAAACTAAAAAAAGGCAATGAAATTATGATATATACTCAGGGACTGCTCGGTGAAAAATATGTTGAAATTAACGGATACAACGGCCCGGGAGAATACCTTAAAAACGGGGATACTGTTGAAGGTATCTCCCCTGTAAGCCTTGACGATATGTCTGTTCGTCTGGCTAAAGTTCTCAAAGGTGTATTCGGGCCAACCCTTACAGACGAAGAAGTGAAAAAATCCTTCGCAAGTTTATTCAATAATACCGGCTCTTTTGTCTATAATCTTAATATGCTTCTTGCTGAAAACAGACCGAATCTGTATGCTATAATTAAAAATATGAGATATACTACCAAATCTTTAGATGAAAATTTGTCAGCAGTATTAAATGAAATAAAAGCATTATCAAAACGCCTCGGAAAATTGTCAAGAGATAACGAAAAAAGTATTGCAAATACTATAAAGAATCTTGAGAAAACCTCGAAAAAGTTAGATAATACTATGAAACAATTAACTTATACATCAAAAAATCTCACAGACATTACTTATGCAATTAAGAAAAGAAAAGGAACTGTTGGAAGACTCATTTACGAAGACAGAATATATAAAAATCTTGATATTACAATGCGAAATTTTGCAACTTTCTCTAAAAAAATTAGAAATAATCCGAGAACTCTTTTATTCGGGAAATAAACAGTATGGCTAAAAGTATTATTCATTATATATGTTCTAACTGCGGATATGAATCTCCTAAATGGCTTGGTAAATGTCCGAACTGCAACAGCTGGAACTCATTTGAAGAACAGATAATTAAACCGGCTTCAAAATCAAAACTTTCTCAAAATAATGCAGGCAAGAAAAAAAATCTTCCGCCGGTAGCAAATATTAATAATATAAAAATAGAAAGAACTAACAGAATCAAAACAAACATAAATGAACTTGACCGGGTACTTGGCGGAGGAATTATACCGGGTTCTGTAATATTAATTGGAGGAGAACCGGGAATTGGAAAATCTACCCTTCTGCTCCAGACCGCTAATGCAGCTGCTGTAAACAGTAATAAAGTACTCTATATTAGCGGTGAAGAATCTGCAGAACAAATTAAACATCGTGCAGATAGACTGAAAATAAACAACAGTAATCTCCTTGTCCTCGCTGAAACTGATCTGTCTGTAATATTAGATTATATTCTTTCAATTAAACCTGCAATAACAATTATTGATTCTATTCAAACAATGTATAACCCTGAAATAGAAAATACAGCCGGCAGTGTAGTTCAAATCCGGAATTGCACTGCTAATTTACTCGATATTGCAAAAAAAGGAAAAATAGCAATGTTTCTTGTGGGACATATTACAAAAGGCGGCACAATAGCAGGTCCTAAATTACTTGAACACATTGTTGATGTTGTGCTTCATATGGCAGGAGAAAAATTTCATCCATTTAGAATTATTCAAAGCAATAAAAATAGATTCGGGTCTACTTCTGAAATCGGTGTTTTTGAAATGTTTGAAGAAGGCCTTAAAGAAGTAAATAATGCATCTCAATACTTTCTATCAGAGCATAAAGAGAAATTACCCGGTTCAGTTATATCAACTGTTATGGAAGGCTCTCGAACTATTTTACTTGAAATTCAGGCATTAGTCGTCCCTTCAAATTATCCCTACCCAAAACGTGTAATCGAAGGTATTGATTATAATAAGGCTTATATTATTACTGCTATCATTGAAAAAATACTCGGAATTAAATTATTTAATCAGGAAATCTATGTAAAAGTAGTAGGTGGTCTTAAAGTAAACGAACCATCTATTGACCTCGGTATAGCCTTTGCTATTCTCTCAAGCATTAAATCTACTTATATAAATGATATCGTTGCAATCGGTGAAATCGGACTTACAGGTGAAATAAGGCCTGTTCCTTTTATAAATCAAAGACTAAATGAAATTGTAAAAGCAGGCATATCAAATGCTGTAGTGCCTGCATATAATAAAAATAATATTAATAAAAACATTGCTTCAAAATTAAATATTAAATTTATTTCTAATATACACGAAATTAAAATCTTTTTTAATAATAGGAGGAAGTCGTAATGTTTAAAGTAAAACAGAATATTGTTTACCCTATTCACGGTATTGGTAAAATTATTGCCATTGAAAAGAAAAAAATACTGGATAAGAAAAGCGAATATTATATAATCGAATTCGAATCTAATAATATGCGGATAATGGTACCTGTTGATAAAGCTGAAGAAATTGGGATAAGACCCGTAATTAAAAAAACAGAAGTTGATAAGGTGCTGAAAATTCTTAAAAGCAGAAAAGCTGCTATTGATGACGACTGGAAAGCAAGATATCAAAGTAATACTGAAAAAATTAAAACTGGCTCTATCTTTGAAATTGCTCAGGTTGTTAAAGACTTACATAGAAGGAACAAAACAAAAGAACTCTCTATAATGGAACGTAAAATGTATGAGAATGCACTGCATCATATTATACTTGAAATTTCAACTGTTAAAAAAACTTCGTTTGAAGAAACCGAAAAAACTATAAATAAATTGTTGTCATAAAATTTTTAAACATTAATATTAAGCAAATTTTTTTTAAGGAGTTATTATATGTTAAGCACTATTATTTTTTCATTAATATTATTAGGTGTAATAGGTTTTTACACTTTAAAATCAATGCCGTGTATGATTATTTACACATTATCCGGCGGGATTGTTATTTCTGCTCTACTTATACTGATTTCCCTGAGAGCAAAACGAATCAATATTATCAAAATTTTCTTTTCCCTAATAGGATTTATCTTCGGTGCACTTGTATTCAAATTTACCTTTCCACTAATTGAGACTGCTGTTTTAAAACACTTTCCGAACCTTCTCGAAACCGTAAAAATCACGTATTTTATGTCGTTAACCTATATTTTTACTTTTCTGTTTTACAAAAAATATTCTGACTTAAATTTTTTAAATTCATCAGTTACTGCAATAGCGACTAAAAAAGATACAGGTACTTTGAAAACCAATGATGAATACAAAATTCTTGATACCAGCGTAATTATTGACGGCAGAATTGCAGATATAAGTGAAACAGGGTTTCTTGACGGGATATTAATTATTCCGAGATTTGTTCTT
>CAYQNP010000017.1:0-3975 GCA_964418785.1 uncultured Spirochaetia bacterium
ATTTCTTTTTAGAAGATTTCAATTTAACTACCTTGCTGTTAATAGATAGGTGCTTATTCACCACATTATACACACTAAATTTTATATAATTCATAAATGCATTTCCTCCCCCCTGGTAACGATCTATTGGCTCATCGACAATTACTTTTTAAATTTTATTTGACTTTAAAATATATAAATATATTATATGTTAAACTTTAAAGAGGTGAATATAATGAATATAAAAGAAGGAAAACTGAATGCAAAAGGTTTAAAATTTGCAATAGTTGCGAGCAGATTCAACAGCATCGTTACAAATAGACTAATAGAAGGAGCATATGATGCTTTAATACGCCATCATGCTGAAGATAGTGATATTGTAATCTATAAGGTTCCGGGAGCATTTGAAATACCGTATACAGCCTTAAAGATAGCAAAAAGTAAGAAATATGATGCAATAATATGTCTTGGTGCAGTTATACGAGGTGAGACACCGCATTTTGATTATGTGGCTGCAGAGACAACAAAAGGTATTGCATCTGTAAGTCTGCAATCCGAACTTCCTATAGTTTACGGTGTTCTTACAACAGATACGATGGATCAGGCTATAGATCGAAGCGGCGGGAAAGCAGGTAATAAAGGTGCAGAGGCTGCGATGTCTGCAATTGAACTGGTAAATCTTAATAAACAGATATGAAAAAGGAGAATATTTTGGGCGGAAGAAGGTTTGGTCGAACTATTGTTCTATCGGCATTATATCAATATGAAGTGTCGAAGGTTCCTCTTGAAAAACTGGTTAAATTAGAATGGGTGGATTATGATTTAACTGATGATTTGAAAGAATTTATAATTGATTTAATATCCGGAACAATTAATAATATAGAAAAAATAGATGAATTAATTGAGAAATATTCAACCAATTGGAGTTTAAATAGAATTTCGCCTGTTGATAAAGCAATTTTAAGATTTTCCATATATTCATTATTATTCAGAAAAGATATTCCGCCGTCTGTTGCAATTGATGAAGCTATTGAAATTTCTAAAAAATATAGTACTGAAAAGTCTTATAAATTTATAAACGGTATTCTTGATGGAATTAGAAAAAACGAAATTAAAGATTAAGAATTTCTTAACTCGTATTTTTGAATCTGTTCTTTTTAAAAAAGCATATTCTTTCTGGAAGAAATATTATTTAATAATACTTTTTTTAATATCCCTGCTTATTTTTTTATATTATGTTCCCCGAATTTTTTTTCATTCTCCGGCGCATAAAACATCATTTAAAGAAGTCCCAAATTATATTATAATATCGTATAATAAAATTTTATATACTTCGGATAAGATAAAGAATAAAAATATCAGAGAAGGAATTAATGCGTATGAAAGCGGGTATATTGAGAAAGCAAAATTTCTTTTTAATTCTGCTTTAAATGAAGATATTACAAAAATCGAAAAAATAGCTGCTTATGTTAATCTTGCAAATATATTTGATGATGCAAATAATTTTGATATGGCTATTAAATATTTAAATAATGCTCTTAAAATAAAGAAAAATGATTTTATAATATATCATAATAAAGGAATAGTTTATAAACATAAAAAAATGTTTCAAGAGTCTATTGAGAATTTAAAACTGGCAATAAAATATAATAATAATTTTGTTAAATCTTATTTAAGTTTAGCATCTGTATATTTTTATTTAAAACAATACACTGATGCCTTAAGATATTTTCGATTAGCTCTTGCAATAAACCCGGATTCATATATTGCACAGTTTAATTCAGCCGTGGTATTATTAAAATTAAATAGAGAGCAAGAAGCTGTGGAAGCCTTTAAGGCTTTAATCGGGAATATACAAACACCGTCTAAAATAAAAGCGTATTCATCAAAAATGCTGGGTTCGTATTTTGCTGTTAAAGGTGATTATAATAAAGCTTTGCATTACTATAAAATTGCTGTTGAATATTATAAGGATTTTGATTTATATTATAAAATTGGAATGATATATAAATTTAAAGGCGAATATGAGAAAGCGCTTGATAATCTTAAGAAAGCATATATTATAAATAATGATGATAAGAATGTTATAGAGAATCTTGCGAAATTATATTACAGATTTGGGGATTTAAGGACTTCTTTAAAATATTATAAATATTTACTGAAATATTCTGAGAATAAAGCTAAAATTTATATGATGCTTGGTGAGATAAATTACAGGCAGGGGTATTTACAGGATGCTGCTGATAATTACCTGAGAGCTGTGTCCTTATCGTTGTCTCCCGATGAGGCTAAAGTTACTTATATTAATCTGGGAAATATATATTACAAATTAAAGTCGTATGAGATGGCTCTTAATTATTATAATAAGGCGCTGGAGTTGGATAAAACCGACTCCAATCTTTATTATAATATAGGCTTGCTTTATGTGGCACAAAATAACTTTTCTTCTGCGCTTCGGGTAATAAATAAAGGTCTTGAAATAAATCCTGATGACCTGAAATTAAATTTATTACTTCCCCGTATATATTTGCTTAATAATGATAAAGATAGGGCTATGATAGTTCTGAGAGATTTAATTGAAAAATATCCGGATAATTCTGTTCTTTATTTTGAGATTGCAAAATTATTTTATAATTTAAAGAAATATGATGAAGCTCTTAATTTTTATAAGAGACTGGAAAAGCAGAATATAGACAAAAACATAGAGGTAAAATTATATCTTAACATAGGAATTATATATTTAAAGAAAGGTATGATAGATGATGCCGCCAGATATCTTGAGAGGGCTTATATGATACACCCCCTGGATGCTCTGGTAAATTATAATCTGGGTTTATTAAATTACAGATTGCGTGATTATGATAAAGCAATGGAGTATTTTAGAACAGTATTAAGACTTGATGCGGATGATAATATAAAAGCAATGACATACTTAACACTGGGTAATATATATTATAAGAAAGGTAAATATTTAATGGCTGAAGAAAAGTACAAAAAAGCAATAAAACATAATTCGTCGTTAACAGAAGCCTATTATAATTTAAAATTAGTTGCAAAAAAGATACAAGATGAGTCCAAAAAGAATTATTGACAGATTAAAGAAAAAAGATGAACCTAAGTTTGTTGACCTGCACTTGCACACCACTATGTCGGATGGTTTACTTACACCTGAGGAGTTAGTAAAAACAGCATATAGAATGAAGTATAAGACAATAGCGATAACTGACCATGATACACTGAAGGGAATAGAGAGGGGCAGAGCAGCAGCTGAAAAGTACGGCATAGAGGTTATTCCCGGGAGTGAACTTACTGCATATTATTACAACCATGAATTACACATACTTGAATATTTTATTTCTCCTAACAATGAAAAATTCAATAAATATCTGGATAAGTTTAAATCAGCGAGATTTGATAGAGCGAGAGAGATGGTAAAGCGGTTAAATAAGATTGGTATTAAGATTGACTTTAAAGAGATGGTTGAAAAATATGAGACAGAAGCTTTCGGCAGGCCTCATATAGCAAGAGAAATAGTTGCACACGGTTATGAAAAAGATATGCAGGATGCATTTAAGAAATATCTCGTACCGGGAAAACCTGCTTATGTCCCTAAGTTTATGATAGGGCCGCGGGAGATTATTCAATTAATTCTGGAATGCGGCGGGATTCCTGTGTTTGCACACCCGTATTATTATTTTAATTTTGAGCATTTGTTAAAAAAACTTATTGATATGGGACTAATGGGAATAGAAGTTTATCATTCTTATCATCCACCGCATCTGGTTACAAAATTACGCAAATTAGCTAAAAAGTATAATTTATTGATAACAGGCGGTTCTGATGCGCATACCGGTCCTGATGGAAAATATCTGCCGTTTGGTAATATAAAATTAAAACAAAACATAGTAAAAAATTTAAGAAATGCAAGAAAAATTACGTAAATATATATATAGGCTTTATTAAGGAGATAATTATATTATGAATGAATTTAAATTG
>CAYQNP010000018.1:0-7644 GCA_964418785.1 uncultured Spirochaetia bacterium
AGTTTTTAGATAGTAAAAATAATGTTTATAAGAATTTTAATGTGGGTATGTCTCTTAGTAGAACTATAGGGAGTATCGTTGCCGGTGTTGGTGTTAAATATTTGAGTTTTAGTTATAATGGAGATATTGCATATGCAGAAAGTTTACAGTATCTTGTAGGTATAAAAAAGAAAGGAAAATTATCTAAAAACAGGTTGAATGTCGGCCTGAGCTTTTTATCACCTGTGAACTTAACCTGGGATAATGATTTTGTAAATGTAAAACAGATACCCGGACAAATCCTGTTTAATATGGGACTGACAAGAGAATTTTTGTCAGTGTTTTTTAAGTTAAATTATATTCTTCCTGTTACGGAAAATTTGAATTCTAATTATTCCTATATTAAGGAATCTGATGAATTAAGATTTTCTGTTGGTTTGATGTATGAAATTATTATTGCGAATTCTCTGGATGTTAAATTATTGACGGGATATCAGTATATAGAACAGAGTGTACAAATATTTGGCTATGGTGTAACTGTTTCTATAAACAGCTGGCTTGATATAAATATCGGCGGTGAAACCGGAGCAATAATAAGTAATTCTGATGAATATGATAAAATTACAGGCGGTATCACGGTTCGTCTGTAATTTCAGCAGATACGGTCTTTGATTAAAGTTTGAATTTTAGTGTAGTAAATTTTAATATGAGGTTTTTTATGAAGTTTGGTAGAGTTATATATTTTTTAATAGTTAGTTTATTCTTTGCTTTAGGACTTTCTGGCGGTGTGTTGTCGCGATTTGATATAAATGGTGTGAGCGGCAGTCTGAATGATTACGGACAATTTAATAATGACTTGAGTTTTAATAATAATCCTGTATCTGTTGGAAATGCTGATAGTAAGTCTGTGGAATTAGGATATGTAAGATTTTATAATAGTTCAGGGTATAATTTAAATGCTTTTAATTTAAATACAGCAATTAATCTTGATTATTTAAAAGCCGGTGTTAGTCTCGGATTTTTCCTTGATAGCGATGATGTTGTAAGTTATAATGAAGTTCAAATGAGAATTGCATTTGCATCGGATTATCTCATTTCTCAATATATAAAAAATTTAATGGTAGGAGTAGGAACTTATTTTACTCTGGAAAATCTTAATGTTGATTCTTCTGAAAATGCTTCTGAATATAAAGATACTGATTTTAATTTGGACGGCGGAGTTAGTTATTTTATTAGACAATTAAAATTCAGTGTTGGCGTGAAAAGTTTGCTTGATAATCCTTATTTTATAGGAGGTATAGGATATAAATTTAGTCGGATCAGCGTGGTTGGTGTATCTTTAAAATATGCTGACTTGAAAACTGATTTGAGTATTGGCTTTTCTAATAGTATTATTGATGATATATTAAATTTATATTTTGGTGTAAACAGATATAAAGTATCAACCAGTATTGATTTCAGAATGTTTGCAGGAATGGTAAAAACCGGGAAAATGTTTTTCAATTATACATTTAATTATAATTTTCTGCTGGCAGATACACATTATTTAAGTGTAAAATATGAATTTTAAGGAGTTTTATAAAACTATAAAAGAGGATAAGTATGAAAACTAAGAATTTAATAATATTTATAATTATTTTTTTAATAAACAGTATAATATATGGAAGCGGCAATGTTGTAGTAGATAATTTTCCTACAGGTATTGCAGGGTGGAGCGGCTCAGGCTGGAATGGAACAGGTTCTGTACTGGATGAAACAGAATATGTTTATGATGGAGAACATTCTCTGAAGACTTATTATAAAATAACTGGAGCATGGGGAAATTATGCTTCTTTGAAAATATTTAATCCGTCAGAAAATTGGAACTCATATAAATATATGATTTTTTATGTCAGGTCTAACCCTATTGATATTGATACTTATGATGAATTTCAGGTTTTGATTTATAATCCGGATTCAGATTCTAATGCGACAAATGACGAAGTATGGTATTGGAGTGATAAGGAAATATTAGAAACAAGTTTTTTTAAACAGATAAAATTAAAATTGGATTCTAAAACAAATGGCGGAGATTTTATGGATGTTGATTGGGATGATGATAGATATACAAATAATTTTAATCTTACTGCTGTTACTCAAATTACTTTTATGGTGTCCGGGGGGTTAACTGCAAAAGGTGAAGGGTATTTCTGGGTTGATAATATATTTATAACTTCTAATGAAACTTTTGAAAATGCTACTTTGATTTCTCCGGAACATACAACAGGCCTTGCAAAAAATACAACTGTTAAAATAAAAATCGGATATAATATGACTAATATTGTATGTCAGCTCGTTGATGCAAGCAATAATTATTATAAGTATGAATTGTCTGATTCCATAGTTTCATATAGTGATGATGTTTTAACTGTATCCTTTACCAATTTAAAAAACGGCAGGAATATAATAGCTGTAGATGCTGTAAATAAAAATACAGGTGTTCCGTTAAATCAGTTCGTAAAGGATTTATATGTTTCTGATTATTATGTAATTGATAATTTTGAAACAAGCGATTTAACAGAATTAAATACTTCGGCTTTTTCCGGGTCAACTGCAGTTATACTAAGCAGTGATATTCATAATACAGAATATGGAGGCACTAAATCTGTAAAATTAATTTATTCTTCGTCTGCTGCCTGGAAATCCAGCGGTGTGAGAATTTCGTTCGATGAACCAATGGATTTTTCCGATTTTTCTGTCTTGAGATTATATGTTAAAGGTGATGTTGCGAATACAGGCAGAATTAATGTGGCGTTCTATGATAATGATAATAATAAACTTGATTTGAATTATAATGAAGATGATTACTGTGCCTGGACAGGTTCTGATGAGATTGAAAAAAATTTCTGGGTTAAGATTGATATCCCGCTTAATTCAAGTTCTTTTATTGACGGCAATACTCCTGCTAATAATAGCGGATACCCGAGCGGAGATCATATAGTTGAATTTAATGAAATAGAATCACTTGATATCTACATAGATTCACCTTATGCAGGATGTTCAGGAACTTTATACCTTGATGATATTATGCTTCTTAAGCATGGTTATGAATTTGTTTCTGAAAATTACAGCACTGATAATAATAGCGTTGTAAATAAAGTAGAAATCAGTGATTTTTCTTCAGTGTATGATATTAATTCCGGGGACTATAATGTGAAAATAAATGTGCCTGATAATTCTACTGTAAAATATAAAATTATTGGAATTAATGGGGAATCAATTGTAAGTAGTGGTGAGTTGAGTGCTTCCGGAGATACTGTTATTAGGTGGAATGGTAAATCCTCCGGAAAAACTGTTAAGCCCGGTATATATTTTATTCGCATAGATGTTGAAAATACTGATTCTAATTTTAAGAAAAGTGTTATAAAAAGATTCTATATTATAAAATGAGGTTTTAGTATATGAGAAGGTTTTTATTATTAATCGTAATTTTTTTACTAAGTATTGTTAATATACATAGTCAGATTATCTCTACAAACAAGTTGTTTGCTTTGTACTACGGCTGGCCTAGTCTTGTAAACGGCGCTGGTGGTGATTTGACAAAGGCAAAAGCAGTGTGGGGTAAATTCAAGGTGGTTGTTTTTCCTGATGATATTGTTGATGGTGACGGTGACAGATATGCAGATAATACACATCCCGATTATGCTAATACGAGTAATATTATAGTCTCTCTTTCTAATCAGACTCATTTTTTCGGTTATGTTGATCTGGGAGTTACCACTGAGAATAATAGTACTAATCAGATGAAGTCAATGGTTGATAAATGGAAGAGTATTGGTGTTTATGGAATTTTCTGGGATGATTACGGTTTTGATTATAATGTTACTACTGAGCGGCAAACCTGGGCTGTGAATTATGCTCATTCAAAAGGCTTGAAAGTAATTGCTAATGCCTGGGACCCTGATGATGTATTCTGGAATGGAAATGTGCTTGAGCCGGGTGACGGATATTGCTGGGAAAATTTCCTCGTTGTGGGCGGTTATCGTTCTTATGAAAGTCCTACTTATAATCAATCACTGGATAAATGGCAGACTAAATCTGATAAATGCTTATCTTATAAGTATTCTTCTCAATTTAACGGTGATTTAATGATATATTGCTTGTCTACTTTGAGTAATGATGCAGTACCTTCTGCTTTTTCTAATAAAAGTGCCACTAACCTTGCAGATTATGCTTACTGGGGATTTAATTTGTACGGTTTTGATTATTTTCAGTTTACTGATATGAATTATTCTGCCGGAAATAATTTCTTATACATATATCGGCATCCTGTAATACTTACGCAATATGTTGGTGATTCATATACTACTACTTCAGTGGAAACAACAGGAAGTCCGAGACAGTATAAGCGTTATACTGACCAGGGAGTAATATTTTTTAATGCCAGTAATAATATTCAGCCTACAAATATGGGCTGGTTTCAAAAAGATTCTTCTGCTCCTGCCGGTGTGTCTTCTGTAAATATTTATGCTGATAAAGACGGTATTCATATTGAATGGTCTAATCCGTCAAGTGATTATTATAAAACAATAGTTTTTAAAAGTAATGCGGGCTTTGTGTATGATGCAACTAATAATAGAACTAATTTGATTATATATAGCGGAAGCTCTGTCTCGTATCTTGATACTGATATAACTAATGGAAAAACTTATTACTATACTATTTATGCCATAGATAAAGTATACAATTATTCTGTAGCCTATACAAATAAATTTGTTTATAATGATATATGGGGACCTGCTGCACCGGATAATTTCCAGCTTAATTATAACGGAAACGGACAGGCTACTCTTGTGTGGAAAATTAATTCTGAGTTCGATTTCGCCGGATATAATGTTTATAGAAAAGGGTTGACTGATTCCTCGTTTTCAAAAATAAATACATCTTTAATTACTAATAATTATTTCTCTGATGCTAATTTGTCGTCCGGTAAATATTCGTATTATGTTAAGGCTGTTGATACTTCCGGAAATGAGGGAACTGCTACCCGAACTTTAAGTATATATGTTGGTGATTATAATATCTTAAAAGATAAAAAGGTCAATGTCATAAATAATCTTGTGAATTTAAATGAAACTAAAAATTTTAAAGCATATTTTCTGTTAGATAATAAAAGCAATGTGTCTGTAAAAATATTTGATTTATACGGTAAACTTTTGAAAAGTATGAACAGTAATTTTAATTCAGGGCTGAATTCTATTTCTATAAACTGTGAAGGCCTTGACAGCGGTATTTATGTTGTAAAACTGGAATCAAGTGAATTTAATAAGACTTTTAAATTTGCAGTGGTAAAATAAAAGTATAAGGAGTTTTAATTGATGAGAATTTTTATATTAGTTTTAAGTTTAATATTAAATTTTGAATTTTCAATATATGCTGTCAGTGAAAAATATGTAGATTTCGGTACTGATGCCAGAAGTTTCGTAATGGGGATTTCCGCTATCAATACTATAAAAGGCAGCGGCTCTACTTTAATAAATCCTGCTGGTATTGATGAATATCCGTATAATTGGTTGCTGTTCTCTCATTTAAATTGGATTTTCGGTTCAACACTTGATAATATTGAAATCGGTTTTCCTTTTAAGGATATATGTTTTGCATCTGCCGGTATTATGTATTTTGCCCCGGAAACTTTTGATGTTATGAATAATAATGGTGATGTGTCTTATTCTTTAAGTTCGTATGATATGAATATATATTCAGGTATAGGGAAGAATTTCGGACCGGTAAAAATAGGAGTTAATAATAAAATTTTAATTAAGAAAATAGGTGATTATACCGGCTACGGACTGAGTATGGATGTGGGTGTGAGACTTTTTGGGAACCAGAAGGATTTATTTTCTTTTAATATTGTCGCAAGAGATTTACTATATAAGTCTATCCGAATCATAAATTTTGAAAACACAATATTTACAAAGATTTTAATTGGTGCTGATATTTCACCATTGAAAAATTTGCATATTACTTTGTCTTCCGGTGTTAGTAAAGAAACTCCGGAATTTAACGGAGGTTTAACATATAATCTGTTTAATGTAATGTCTTTTTATTCTTCATTTGGTGTTTCTGATTTTAATTCTGTTTCCGGCGGTTTTAGTTATAAACATATAATTCAAAATAGCCGCGTACTTTTCTTTGATCTTGGATATGTAAAAGTTTTGTCTGATGATATTAGCGACGAAGTTCCTTTTAGAATATCCGTTAGATATGTGTATTGATTTTTCTTTTTAATGTTGGAGGTATTTTAGTATGAGAAATTTTTTTATAAATATAATTATTTCTCTTTTAATTGTTTTTGGTACAGTATCCGGCGCATATAGTGTAAATATAACTGTTGACGGAGATTTATCTGATTGGACAGCCCAGCCCGGATTGACTAATATAGTCGATCCCGGCGGTTCTGCAGATGCCGGCGGCGGAGCGGTTGATATTATCAGCAATGGAATAAGTTGTGATTCAAGCTATCTTTATTTTTATTTTAAAGAAGTATCTCAAGTAGTTAATTGGTATTATTATGATGTATATATCGATGTTGATAATAATACAAATACAGGAGGTAAAATCACTTTTAATAATGTAGCTATTTCCGGCGCAGGGGTGGAATTTGGGCTTAGGATTTCTGCTCCTCAAACTACCTGGGATGACACTGGTGCAGCTGGAAAATGGACTAATACTGCATGGAGCAATTATGATTATTCCGTTACAGATAAAAGTAATAATAATATTATAGAATTTAGAATTCCTTTGTCAGATTTAGGTGTTGCTGCGGGAAATACTATAGGAGTACTTTTTTATAGCTCTGATGGGAGCAATAATGATTTTAATCCGGATATAAAAGAAATAAAGTTTACAATCCCGCTTTCCGCTCCTAATAATGTGAAAGCATTAATTAAGTCGGATTCGCTTATAAGTTTATCATGGGATCCTGTAGCGGGTGCTACAGGATATGAAGTATACCGAAATACAGTGAACGACTCTTCTTCTGCTTCACTTGTTGCTTCAGGAATTACAGCAACTTCTTATGATGACTTGTCTGTATCCGGAGCTTTAAATTCTTATAAATATTATTATTGGGTAAAAACTGAAAAATCTGGTGTTGGAATTAGTGATTTTTCCGCTGTAGCAGAAAGTTCTGCAAGTGTTAGTATTGATGATTTTTTAAGTAGTGGAAATCCTGCTCCAGGCTGGAGCGATACTTCATGGAATGCTTCAGGAGACCAGTTTTCTCAATCTTCTAATGTTTTTCACGGTTCTTTTTCCTGCCAGATTAATTATAATATTGACGGTGGTGGAACTGGTGTCTGGGGTAATTTCGGCATGAAAAAAGTTATATCACCTGCAGAAAATTGGAGTGATTACTCTTATTTTATTGTATATCAGAAAGGAATAAATGTAAAATTAGGAACTGCAACTTTTCAGACTTATATTTATTGTGAGCAGGAGAGTAATGTTTTTTATACTTCAGAATCTTCGCCCTATACGAAATATTTTAAACAACATATCTATTCTATAAAGGATAATAGTGATTTTGCCGATGTGTCGTGGGATAATGGAAATTTTGATTCTATTACTTTGCCTGATGCTTTAACAAATGTAGTGGGACTTTCATTTCTTATTGACGGTGCAACT
>CAYQNP010000019.1:0-7770 GCA_964418785.1 uncultured Spirochaetia bacterium
CAACACCGGCACCAACAGTTCTACCGCCTTCACGAATAGCGAATCTCAAACCTTCTTCCATAGCAATAGGAACGATCAACTCAACAGTCATAACAACATTATCACCCGGCATAACCATTTCAGTACCTTCCGGTAAAGTAATAGAGCCTGTAACATCAGTTGTTCTGAAATAGAACTGAGGTCTATAATTATTAAAGAAAGGAGTATGTCTACCACCTTCTTCTTTTTTCAAAACATAAACATTAGCAGTAAATTTTGTATGAGGTGTAATAGTACCAGGTTTAGCAACAACCATACCTCTTTCAACTTCGTCTTTAGCTATACCTCTAAGCAAGACACCGATATTATCACCTGCGATAGCTTCGTCCATTTCTTTTTTAAACATTTCAACGCCAGTAGCAACTGTTTTTTTAACTTCTTTAACAATACCAACGAGTTCAACTTCATCACCGACATGGATTTTACCTCTTTCAACACGACCTGTAACAACAGTACCACGACCTGTAATACTAAAAACATCTTCAATAGGCATTAAGAAAGGTTTATCAACATCTCTTTCAGGAGTTGGGATATAACTGTCAATAGCGTCCATTAATTCCTGAATTTTCTGACTCCACTCATCATTAATATCATCGCTTTCAAGAGCTTTTAAAGCACTACCTTTAATAATAGGTATTTCATCGCCAGGGAATTCATATTCTTTAAGAAGGTCTCTAACTTCGAGTTCAACGAGTTCAAGGATTTCAGGGTCATCAACCATATCAACTTTATTAATAAAAACAACGATATAAGGCACACCTACCTGACGAGCGAGAAGAATATGTTCTCTTGTCTGAGGCATAGCACCATCACTTGCAGCAACAACGAGGATAGCACCATCCATCTGAGCAGCACCGGTAATCATATTTTTAATATAGTCCGCATGACCAGGACAATCTATATGAGCATAATGTCTTTTTTCTGTCTCATATTCAATATGAGCAGTAGCAATAGTAATACCACGAGCTTTTTCTTCAGGAGCCTTATCAATCTGATCAAACGGAATAAACTGAGCACCACCTTTTTTAGCAAGATATTTAGTAATTGCTGCAGTTAAAGTTGTTTTACCATGGTCAACATGACCAATAGTACCGATATTAACATGCGGTTTTTTTCTTTCAAATTTTTCTTTTGCCATTTTTATAAATCCTCCTTAATTATTTGTTTATATTTAAGCAACCTTACCCACGACCTTTTCAACCAGATTCGTAGGCACTTCTTCATAATGTGAAAATTTCATACTATAAGTAGCTCTACCCTGCGTCAAAGAGCGCAAATCAGTAGCATAACCAAACATTTCAGCAAGAGGGCAATGAGCCTTAATAATTCTCATTTCTCCAATACCCTGTTCTATACCGATTATTTTAGCTCTTCGAGAATTCAAATCACCCATTACATCACCAAGATTCTTTTCAGGTGTAGTAACTTCATTATACATAATAGGCTCAAGCAGTTTCGGATTAGCCTTTTTAACAGCATTCTGAAAAGCCATAGAACCTGCGATTTGAAATGCGATATCCGAAGAGTCAACAGCATGGAATGAACCGTCATAAACAGTAACTTTTATATCAATCATCGGATAACCGCCTATAGGTCCGTTTTTCAGAGCCTCAGAAATACCCTTATCAATAGAACCGATAAATTCTTTAGGAATAGCACCACCAACAATACTATTAACAAACTCATAACCCTTTTCAGGATTTGGTTCCACTTTAAGTTTAACATGTCCGTACTGACCACGGCCACCTGTCTGTCTAATATATTTACCTTCTGCATCAGCAGAACTAAGAATAGTTTCACGATAAGCGACCTGCGGTCTTCCGACATTCGCTTCAACCTTAAACTCACGCATTAATCTATCAACAATAATTTCAAGATGCAATTCACCCATTCCGGAAATTATAGTCTGGCCTGTTTCCTCGTTAAAACTAACCTGAAAAGTAGGATCTTCCTCAGCAAGTTTATGGAGTGCATTTCCCAATTTTTCCTGGTCAGCCTGAGTTTTCGGCTCGATCGCAATAGAAATAACAGGTTCCGGAAACTTCATAGACTCAAGAACAATAGGATTATTTCTATCGCACAGGGTATCACCTGTTTTAGTAACCTTTAACCCGACTGCAGCAGCAATATCACCTGCATAAATTTCTTTAACATCTTCTCTTTTATTAGCATGCATTTTAACAAGCCTGTTAATTCTCTCCATTCTCTGACTTGTAGAATTATAAACAACAGAACCTGCCTGCAGAACACCCGAATAAAGTCTGAAATAAGTCAATTTTCCGACATACGGGTCTGTCATAATTTTAAAAGCCAGTGCAGCAAGGGGAGCATCATCTTTTGCTTCAGCAAGGACTTCTTCTTCAGTATCCGGATTAACACCTTTAACCGGCGGAACATCAATAGGAGACGGTAGATAATCAACAACACAATCAAGAAGTTTCTGAACACCTTTATTTTTCAATGCAGAACCAACAACAACAGGCACCATTTTATTAGCAATTGTAGCCTGTCTTATAGCGGTTTTCAATTCCTGAATATCTAATTCTTCGCCTTCAAGATACTTTTCAAGCAGAACATCATCAAAATCAGCAACTGCTTCAAGAAGTTTTTCTCTATATTCTTCTACAAGATCTTTCATATCAGCAGGTGTTTCAATTTCGTGAAATTTAACACCGTAATTATCCTCTTCCCATTCAAGAGCCTTCATCTCAACAAGATCCACTATACCTCTAAAACCATCCTCTTTTCCAATAGGCAATTGAAGAGGAACAACATTATCAGCAAGTCTCTTTTTAATCATATCAAGAACACGATAAAAGTCAGCACCAATTCTATCCATTTTATTAATAAAAGCTATTTTAGGAATTCCATATTTATCAGCCTGATGCCATACAGTTTCAGACTGTGCTTCCACACCTTCAACAGCACTAAAAACACCTATAGCACTATCAAGGACACGCAATGAGCGCTCTACTTCAACAGTAAAGTCAACATGTCCCGGTGTATCAATAATATTTATTCTGCAGTCTCGCCAGAAACAGGTAGTAGAAGCAGAAGTAATAGTAATACCTCTTTCTTTTTCCTGTTCCATCCAATCCATTTCAGCAGCGCCGTCATGGACCTCACCGATTTTATAAGTTCTACCTGTATAATACAGTATTCTTTCAGTAATAGTTGTTTTACCTGCATCAATATGAGCAACTATACCGATATTTCTCTGTTTACTAATATCAAATTTCCGTGCCATTTTACTATTTTACAAAAACCTCCTACCAACGAAAATGTGCAAAAGCCATATTAGCTTCAGCCATCTTATGAGTATCTTCTTTTTTCTTCACTGATGAACCAGTGTTATTAAAAGCATCTATAATTTCCAACGCCAATCTTTCAGCCATTGGTTTACCTTTTCTACCGCGAGCAAAACCTATCATCCAATTCAAAGCAAGAGATATCTGTCTGTCTTTAGGGACTTCAATAGGAATCTGATAAGTTGCACCGCCTATTCTTCGAGATTTCACTTCTATTTCAGGCTTAACATTATTCAAAGCCTTTTCAAATACTTCAAGAGCATCCTGTTTAAGCTTCTGATTTACGATATCAAACGCACTATACACAATTTTTTCAGCAACACTTTTTTTCCCATCAAGCATTATCTTATTAATAAGTCTTCCGACCAGGACACTATTATATTTAGTATCCGGTTTATAATTCTTCTTTATAACTTCTCTTCGTCTTGCCATACTTTCAAACACCTCTAAAATTAAGCCTTAGGCTTTTTAGTTCCGTATTTAGAACGACTTTTCTTTCTATCAACAACACCAAGTGTATCAAGAGCGCCGCGAACAATATGATATCTAACACCCGGCAAATCTTTAACACGGCCGCCTCTTATAAGAACAACAGAGTGCTCCTGCAGGCTATGTCCGATACCCGGTATATATGCTGTAACCTCGATACCATTAGTCAATCGCACACGAGCAACTTTTCTCAAAGCAGAATTAGGCTTTTTGGGGGTTACAGTCATTACACGAGTACAAACACCTCTTTTCTGAGGCGCACCCATTAAAGCCGGCGATTTACTTTTAGACACAATCTTCTTTCTTCCTTTCCTAATCAACTGATTAATTGTTACCATATTCTTTATACCTAACCATTAATTTTATCACTTTATAAGACAAATATCTTATAAAGTCGCAACAATATAACACCTTATAAATAAATGTCAAGAAAAAATTATTATTTTTTTAAAATTTTTTATTCTTTTTTCTCAACTTCCTCCTGTTCAGCGTTTTCAGACTCACTATTATCTTCAGTGTTAAAAATTTCTTCTGCTTTCTGAATAGCAGGTGATTTAACTTCCACCTCTATATTTTCATATTCTTTCAATCCGGTTCCTGCAGGAATCAGATGACCGATAATAACATTCTCCTTCAAACCGAGCAAATTATCAACTTTTGCCTTTATAGCTGCATTTGTAAGGACTTTAGTAGTCTCCTGAAACGATGCAGCAGAAATAAAACTTTCAGTATTCAAAGATGCTTTAGTAATACCGAGCAAAGTAGGTCGAGCCATAGCAGGTTTACCGCCTTCTTTAAGCACGCGAGCATTTTCTTCTGCAAAAACGAATTTATCGACTGTATCACCAACAATAAACGAGGTATCACCTGCATCAGTAATTTCAACTTTTCTCATCATCTGACGAATAATTATAGATATGTGTTTATCGTTAATATCTACATCCTGTAATCTATAAACCTGCTGAACTTCATTCAACAGATATTCCTGAAGTTCCTGTTCACCTTTAATTTTCAGAATATCCTGAGGATCGATAGGACCGTCATTTAAGGAATCACCTGCTTTGATAATATCACCTTCATGGACAGTAAGGTGTTTACCAATAGGAACATAATACTTTCTTTCCTCACCTGAATCACTTTTAACTTTAATAATTCGCTTTCCTTTAATAATACCTGCGAATTCCACAACACCGTCTATTTCGCTGACAACAGCGCAATCTTTAGGTCGGCGGGCTTCAAAAAGTTCTTCTACTCTTGGAAGACCACCAGTAATATCTCTTGTTTTAGATATTTTTTCAGGTATTTTTGCAATAACGCTACCGACCTCAATCTCTTCACCGTCTTCAACAACAAGGTTTGCGCCGTAAGGAAGAATGTAATTACCTTTTTTACCATTTTTTCCAACAACAGTTATTCGAGGCTGATATTCAAGTTCTTTTTCTTTACTTTTTATAATAATTCTGTTTATATTTCCAGTTTCTTCATCGCGTTCTTCTTTTAAAGTTTGTCCAGGAACAATATCCTTTAATTCAACCACACCATCATGCTCACTAATAATAGGTTCATTAAACTGGTCGAACATTGCAATAACTTTAGCTTTCGGGACAAATTCATTTTCTTCGACAAAAATTTTACTACCAATTTTAAGTTTTCTGACTTTTTTAGCGCTTACAACAACATATTTATCATCAATAAGTTTAAGAGTTCCGGAATAACTTGAAACGATTTTTTCTTTTTTCTTAGTAACACCAATTTCCATACCGGGTACAACTTTTTTATTAAGTGCAGCAGTTAATTTCAAATCATCCTTATTCCATTCTTCGAAGACCTGACGGAGGACAATTTCACTTCTTCTACTTACAAGTCTTTCACCATCTTTAGTGGTAATAATTTTTTTAGGAAGTTTTTCAATATAAACAGGATAGCCGTATACGATTTTTCCTTCTTCAAAGCCAGCGGAAGCAGTACCGCCTATATGGAAAGTTCTCAAAGTAAGCTGAGTACCAGGTTCACCGATTGATTGAGCAGCGATGATACCGACAGCCTCACCTTTTTCAACGAGTTTATTAGTAGCGAGGTCGCGGCCATAACATTTTCTACAAACACCGTGGCGTGCTTCACAAGTAAGAACAGATCTTATTTTTACACTTTCTATACCGGCATTAACGATTTCATCTGTCATTTCGTCAGTAATTTCTTCATTAGCCGGGACAAGTACTTTTTTAGTTGAAGGATGAACAATATCCTGTAAAGCGATTCTACCTGCCAATCTTCTTTTAAAGACTAATAAATCGCTTTCTTCATTAGATTCAGCTTTTATTTCAATACCATTAATAGTATGGCAATCATCTTCACTAACAACAATATCCTGAGCAACATCAATTAATCTTCTTGTAAGATATCCGGCATTAGCAGTTTTAAGAGCAGTATCAGCCAGACCCTTTCGAGCGCCGTGAGTAGAGATAAAATATTCAAGAACAGAGAGTCCTTCTTTAAAGTTAGAGAGGATAGGCAATTCAATAATTTCTCCTGAAGGTTTAGCCATAAGTCCGCGCATACCTGCAAGCTGACGGATTTGCTGTTTACTACCACGAGCACCTGTATCTGCCATCATATAAACAGAGTTAAATCCGTCTTTATCTTTTTCAAGAACTTCAAGCATAGAATCAGTTACAGCATCATTTGTAGATGACCATATATCAATAATTTTATTATATCTCTCTGAGTTAGTAATAATACCTTTTTTATAATAATCTTCAACCTGTTCAACTTCTTTTTTAGCTTTTTCAATAATACTGTACTTATTTTCCGGGATAAGTATATCATCGATACCGATAGTAGCACCGAAATAAGTTGCGTAATGGAAACCGAGTTCTTTTACTTTATCAAGAGTTTGGCTGGTAACTTTTCTTCCGTAAGTTTTATAGATATCGCCTATAATTTTACCTAATTTTTTACCTCTAACCATTTCATTAACGAAGTGATAGTCATCAGGCAAAGCATTATTAAAGAGCACTCTACCATAAGAAGTTTCAAAAACAGATGAATTAATTTTCACTTTAACTTTAGCATTAATATCCACGACTTTTCTTTCGAAAGCCATTTCAAGTTCTTCAGGTGAAGAAAAGCTTTTACCCTCGCCGACAGCATTATTTTTAATTTTAGTCAAGTAACCAATACCGAGCACCATATCCTGAGACGGCAATATAATAGGTCTGCCGTTAGCAGGAGAAAGGATATTATGAGAAGAGAGCATAAGCATCCAGTTTTCAATTTGGGCTTCAACAGAGAGTGGGACATGGACTGCCATCTGATCTCCATCGAAGTCAGCATTAAATCCTTTACAAACAAGAGGGTGCAACTGAATAGCTTTTCCTTCAATTAATACAGGTTCAAAAGCCTGGATACTTAATCTATGCAAAGTTGGAGCACGGTTAATAAAAACAGGGTGACCGCTTACAACTTCTTCAAGGATACCCCAGACAACGACATCTTCTTTATCAATAAGGCGTTTCGCGCTTTTAATATTATTAGCATAACCGTAATCCTGTAATTTTTTCATTACAAAAGGTTTAAATAATTCCAGAGCCATCTGTTTCGGCAATCCCACCTGATGTAATTTTAACTGTGGGCCAACAACAATAACAGAACGGCCGGAATAATCAACTCGTTTTCCGAGCAAATTCTGTCGAAAACGCCCCTGTTTACCTTTAAGCATATCTGAGAGAGATTTTAAAGGTCTGTTTTGAGCGCCTTTAACAGCTCTCTTTTTTCTGCTATTATCAAGCAAGGCATCTACAGCTTCCTGAAGCATTCTTTTTTCATTTCGAATAATAATTTCAGGAGCTCTTAAACTCATTAATCTTTTAAGTCTGTTATTTCTGTTAATAACGCGTCTGTATAAATCGTTCAAATCAGAAGTTGCGAATCTGCC
>CAYQNP010000020.1:0-14631 GCA_964418785.1 uncultured Spirochaetia bacterium
GAAGTTTTTATTAGTTTCTGATTTACATTTACAGCCACTTTTAAGTTGACATTCTTTTTTTGTTTTATATTATATAAAAATGACACGCGAAAAGATTTTAGAAAAAATAAGAGATGCCGGAGTAGTAGGTGCCGGAGGAGCCGGGTTTCCTGCTTATGTTAAACTTAATACAAAAGTAGAATATGTTTTGATTAACGGGGCAGAATGCGAGCCTTTCCTGCAGGTTGATCAACAGATTATGTCTTATTTCCCGGATAAAATAATAAAGGGTATTAAGTATATTTTAAAGGTAACTTCTGCTAAAAAAGCTGTTATTGCATTAAAAGCAAAGTATAAAAATTCTATAAATGCTCTTAAATCTGCCTTGAAAAAGGAGAAGAATATAGAACTGTATCTGCTTGATAATTTTTATCCTGCAGGAGATGAGCAGACACTTACATATACTGTTTTAAAACGCGTCATACCTGAAGCAGGGATTCCTTTGAATGTCGGGGCGGTTGTTTCTAATGTCGGTACGGTTTATAATATATATAATGCAGTAGAAAATGATAAAAAAGTTGTAAATAAATTTGTTACTGTAACAGGAGAAGTTAAATCACCGGGTACTTTTCTTGTGCCTGTAGGTACTTCGTTTAAAGAATTAATCTCTCTTGCAGGCGGTATTATAATTGATAATTATACTGTTATAAGCGGCGGGCCGATGATGGGAAAGGTTGTTGATTATACCAAAGAGTTTGTTTCTAAAACTACTTCAGGTATTATTGTATTGCCGTCTGATAACGAATTAATAAAGAAAAAAACTTCCGATATAAGATATGATATAAAACTTTCCAAAACTTTATGTATTCAATGTAACACCTGTACAGAGTTATGTCCCCGAAATGCTCTTGGGCATAATATAAAACCGCATTTAATAATGAGAAAAATTGGATTTGCTTCTGAAATTGATGAAAATTTTGTCGATGCTTTTCTGTGTTGTGAATGCGGTGTTTGCGGATATTATGCCTGTCCAATGGGATTAAAACCTGTTGAGGTTATTAAATATGTTAAAAAAGAGCTAATAGAAAAAGGAATTAAACCTGCGGATCTGAATAAAAAACCGCAAGCCGATAATTTGTATGAAATAAGAAATTTGCCTACTGAGAAACTTGTTTCAAGATTAAACCTTGATAAATATTATCATATTTCAGCACCAATGAATTTTCAGGAATATCAGCCGAATAAAGTAAGAGTTTTGTTACAGCAGCATATAGGTGTAGCAGCTGTGCCTGTAGTTAAAGAAGGGGACAGGGTGAAGAAAGAGCAATTAATTGCATCTGTGCCGGCTGATAAATTAGGCGCAAATATTCATTCGCCGATTACAGGTAAAGTTGTTAAAATTTTAAAAAAATATATTGAAATTCAAAAATAAGGTGTTATTATTGTATGATAAAATTAAATATTTGTGGAAGAAATTAAATGGAAAAAGTAGTCTCAATCGGGATTTTGGAATTAAATAGTGTTGCAAAAGGGATTGAAGCCTGTGATGTTGTTTTAAAAAGATCTGACATAAAGTTAATTGATGCCTATCCTGTATGTCCGGGAAAATATTTAATATTAATATACGGAGATGTGGCAGCTGTGGAAAGTGCTATAGATTCAGGAACAGCCGCAGCAGGTGCAAATTTTGTTGATAAATTCGTAATTCCTCGTGTTCACGAACAGATATTACCCGGAATATTGGGGACTAATAAAATTAATGAAATAAATGCAGTAGGAGTACTGGAAACTTTTTCAGTTGCTTCTTCTGTAATTGCTGCTGATGCATCGGTAAAAGCTGCAGATGTTGACATAATAGAAATAAGGCTGGCAAAAGGACTTGGCGGTAAGTCTTTTTATACTTTGACGGGTAATGTTTCTAATGTTAAAGCAGCTATTGATGCCGGAGCAATGACTGTTGAGAATGAAGGAATACTTGTTAATAAAATAGTTCTTGCAGAACCGCACCCTGATTTGAAAAAACAGCTTCTGAAATGGTAGTATGGTTGATATTGAAAAATTAGTTAAAGATGTTGTTGCTAAAGTTGTTGATGACTTGATAAAACAGGAAACAGAAAATAACAGAGGTATATCATCTACTATAGAAAAACAGCCGTATACTCCTCCGGCAGGCGGGAAAAGACCTGTTGTAACAGCAGAAGAAGTAATAAAGGCTTTTAATGCCGGAAAAGATATTGAAGTTCCTTCAGGCAGTATTATAACACCGCTTGCTTATGATACTGCTGCTGAAAAAGGAGTTAAAATTATAATTAACAGTAAATTGGTTTTAGGCAAGAATGGTGTTAAACCTTCTAAACTCGGACAGATAGCAATTGGTTCGGATCACGGCGGGTATAATTTAAAGGAAAAAATAAAAGATTATCTTTTTGATATAGGATATGTTTATAAAGATTTTGGGACATATTCAACAGCTTCTGTTGATTATCCGGATTACGCAGCAGCAGTAGCCCGGGCTGTGGCTTCAGGTGAATGCGAACTTGGTATAGTTATTGACGGAGCCGGTATTGGTTCTGCTATTACTGCTAATAAAATTAAAGGTATTCTTGCTGCTGTGTGTCATGATAAATTTACTGCGCGGGTTGCAAGAGAACATGATAATGCTAATATCCTCTCAATAGGTTCAATGGTTGTTAATGAGTTTCAGGCAAAAGAGATTGTGAGAACTTTTTTGAATACTGACTTTGCAGGCGGAAGACATGCAAGAAGAATAGATAAAATTTTTAAACTGGAAGATAGTAAGTAGGAGGTTTCTTATGATTAGTGAATCTGATGTGAAAAGAATTACAGAAGAAATAATAGCACGGCTTAGTAATAATGATACATCTAATATAACAGTAGAACCGAAAAATTATTATACTACAGTTCCACAGCCGGCAGAGCAGCTCTCGTATGATGCACAAAAAGTTGCAAGCATTATAGATCATACATTGCTGAAGGCGGATGTTAATTCTATGGAAATGAGGAACCTCTGCTCTGAAGCGAGAAAATATAAATTTTATTCTGTGTGTGTAAATCCGAGCTGGGTGCCTTTTTGTAAGAAAGAACTTGCAGGAAGCGGAGTTAAAACTATTACTGTTATAGGTTTTCCTCTGGGCGCATCAACTACTGAATCTAAGGCTTTTGAAACAAGAGATGCAATAGCAAACGGAGCAGAAGAGATTGATATGGTTATAAATATCGGCTGGCTTAAATCTAAACGCTATGATGATGTTGAAGACGATATAAAGGCAGTTGTTCAGGCTGCAAAGAATGTACCTGTAAAGGTTATAATTGAAACCGCTCTTCTTACTGATGATGAAAAAGTTAAAGCATGCCAATTGTCAAAAGCAGCCGGAGCAGCTTTTGTTAAGACTTCTACAGGTTTTTCTACAGGCGGTGCAACTGTACATGATGTTGAACTTATGCGCAGAACTGTTGGCAATTCTATGGGTGTAAAAGCATCCGGAGGTGTTAGAACTTTACAGGATGCACTCGCAATAATAAAGGCAGGTGCTAACAGAATCGGAGCAAGTGCTAGTGTTGCTATTGTTACCGGCGGTAAAGCCTCCGGCGGATATTAAATTGTAATGAAGTCTCTTTTTCTTGTTATAAGTATATATTCCCTTTTTTTATCCTGTGGCATAGAATCAGCTGTAGAACCAGAATTTATAAATCCGCCCGGTTCTGTTTCTGCTTATTCTTTAAATAATAAAATAAAAATAAAATTTTATGCTTCTAATAAAGAAAGTAATTTTGACGGTTTTAATGTTTATGTTGCTAAGGAGTCCTCTTTAAGAAATAAAAAATTAAACCCTGTTAAAAATCCTGCTAACGGCTCTGTCCCGACTATTTCAATGTCTGCTAAAAATGTTGATTCTTCTGTCCCTGTTGAAATTACCATAAGTAGAGATTCTAATGATGAATATATTGAAAACGGTATTACTTATTTTATTATTGTTAAGAGTCATAGTATAAATAATGTATTAAGTGAGCCTTCAAATGAAGTTTCTGCTACTCCGAGAATAAGTAATCTTAACGGTGTGACAGTGGCGGTAAATTCCGGATTCAATATGAGTACACATTCAACTTCACAGTTGTGGGATTTTAAATTTCAGAAAATAAGTAATAAGTTTTATATTGTGCCGCTTAATGGGGCAGGGGTCTCTACAAAAGGCTATTATGAAGATTGGACCGCTGTTAATAGTGCTGATGATATAGAGTTTGTTTATAATGCCCCCCTGTTTATTGAACAGGGAGATGTTATTGTTATTAAGACTGCAGATGAGCATTACGGTAAAATACAGATAAAAAATTTAAGTGAGAGCGGAGTAGAGTTTATCTGGGCTTATCAGCAAATACAGTATAATAAGGAGATATAGAATGGGAATGAAAATATTAATGAGTTTGTTGATAATATTGCTTGTAAGCGGATTGATTGCTTATTATTATACAAAAATAAGGAAGTTTAGATTTCTTGGAAATTTCTGGGGTGCTTTAGTTATAGGACTTGCAGGCGGAATTCTTATGAACTACTCTCTTGTTTCTTTAATAAAGTTTTTTGAAGAAGGTTTTAATATAAATATTCTGTCAGTATTTTTCGGAGCATATTTTTTTATAAAAATTTTTCATAAAATAACACCTTGATGGGTATAATAAGGATAAAAAGATGAAAGTAAAACTTAACAGTATTGAAGAAGCTATTGAAGATATAAAAAACGGAAAGATTGTAATTGTTGTTGATGATCCCGGAAGAGAGAATGAGGGAGATTTAATTGCAGCAGCGGAATTGGTTACTCCTGATACAATAAATTTTATGGCAAAATACGGCAGAGGACTTATATGTGTGCCGATGCAGAAGGAGAGACTTGATGAACTTAATTTGCATCCTATGATTCATAATAATGATGAGAGATATAAGACAGATTTTACGGTTTCAGTTGACGCACGAGAGGGGACCACAACAGGAATTTCTGCGTATGATAGAGCAACGACTGTAAAAACTTTAATAGATAAAGATACAAAGCCTGAAGATCTTGTAAGACCAGGACATATTTTCCCTTTAAGAGCAAAGGCAGGAGGTGTGCTTGAAAGAACAGGACATACTGAAGCAGCAGTTGACCTTGCGAAATTGGCAGGATTGTACCCGGCAGGTGTTATTTGCGAAATATTAAATGAAGACGGGACCATGGCCAGAATGCCGCAGTTACTTGAGTTTGCAGAAAAACATAACTTGAAAATTATTTCTATAGCAGATTTAATTGAGTTTCGCAGAAAAACTGAAAAATTGGTCAAAAGAACAGCAGAAGCAGATATGCCTACTCGTTACGGACATTTTCGTATCGTTGTTTACAGCAATGTAATTGATAATAATCATCATATTGCTCTTGTGAAGGGTGATATTGATTCTAATTCGCCTGTTCTTGTTCGTGTGCATTCTGAATGTTTAACAGGAGATGTTTTCGGTTCTTTAAGATGCGATTGTGGTGACCAGCTGCATCGTGCTATGGAAATGGTGGAAAATGAGGGTAGAGGAATTATTTTATATATGCGTCAGGAAGGACGTGGCATTGGAATAGAAAATAAGATAAAAGCATATAAACTGCAGGATGAGGGTATGGATACTGTTGAGGCAAATTGCGCCCTCGGGTTTGAGCCTGATTTGAGAGATTATGGAATAGGTGCTCAGATATTGCTCGACCTTGGTGTGAGAAAAATTAAACTTTTGACAAATAACCCTAAAAAAATAGTGGGTATAAACGGTTACGGTCTGGAAATAGTTGAACGCGTTCCAATAGAAATAAGCCCTAATGAAATAAATGAGTTTTACTTGAGAACAAAAAAAGAAAAAATGGGGCATATATTAAATAAAGTTTAAAGAGAGATTAATAATAATATTTAACCTTAACCTGCATTAATTCCTGGATATATAATAAGATTTAGTAAAAAAAATAATTTTTTCTTGACTTTTTATTTTCGGTGATTAACTTACCAGTAAGTAAATTAATTTACCGGTTGGTAAGGTGGTAAAATGAGAAAGTCTGTTAAAAATGAAAGAATTGAAGAAATCTACAGTTCTGCCCTGAAGGTTTTTGCTGAGAAAGGATTTAATAAGGCTACACTTGATGAAATAGCGGAAATGGTTGATATTACTAAACCTGCTTTATATTTTTATTTTAAAAGTAAAGATGACCTGTTTTTCTCTTTAATTAAAAGCAGATTCTTGAAATTAAATGAAGTACTGGATAATGTGTTTGAGCAGAATATTGATTCTATGCAGAAACTTAAAAACTACATTGACACTTTTCTGGGATTTTTTAAAACAAATAAAAATTTTTTTACTATTCTTATGAATATGCCTGATTTTAATTTTCAGTTTAAAAATAAAAATCTCAGAAAAAGAATAAGGGCAAATATGTTTGAGCACATTACTAAGATAAAAAATTTAATACAGCAATGTATGAACGACGGATATTTACAGAAAAAAAATCCGTATTTTTATGTTTTTGCTTTACAGGGAATGCTTAACCAGATTCTTTTTCATTCATCACACATAAAAGGATTTATAGATATGGGTGATTTAGAAATAAATACTGACGATATACTTGATATGTTTATAAATGGAGCAGGAACAGAGAAGGTTCGGGAGGTATTAAAATGAAAAGAATACTTTACATTGTTATGATTTTTTTATATTCTCAATTAAATGCGGAGATAACATTTAACGATGCTATTACTTTTGCACTTAACAGGAATACAGATATAAACAATGCTGTAATTGCATATAAGCAGAATAATCTTGATCAAATAAATACAGTTGCACGATATATTCCAAGAATAGGTGTCGGTTATACAAAAGGCAGTATAAACGAACCTAATGTAAGTCAGACATTTTCATCTTATCCTATTGATTCAACAAGTTTAAAGCCTTATTTATCTTTTTTACTTCCTGGCGGCGGGAACATTAAACTGGAATATAATAGTGACTATAGTGAAAGCAACCCTACTATTATGCCGGGAATGTCTGCATCTCCTGAATCATATACACGAAAATTTATGATAAGTTTTTCACAGCCCCTTCTGCAGAACTTCTTACTTATACCGTATGATATTAATATTATCAGAATGGCTAAACACTCTAAAAAGATTGCCCGGTTTACAATTTTACAAGCTGCTAATAATATTGCATTTACAACAGCTCTTAATTACATAAATATTTTTATTAACAAATTAAATATAGAAGTTAGAGAAAAATCACTTGAGAGAGCTGAAATTTTATTGAAAAAGAATCTTGAAAAAAAGAAATTAGGATTAGTTGAAGATACGGATATTCTCGGCTCGCGTGCCTCTTTGAAAAAAAGATATTCAGATCTTATTCAGGCTCAAAATAAGGTTGTTGAATTAAAAGAACAGTTGAAATTATTGATGAGCATAGATTCCAATTTTAGTATTTCTACCAATATCGATAATATTGCAAATGTAAAATTTAATGACATAAATGTGGATAATGTTATAACAGAAGCATTCAGTAACAGAGTTGATTTAAAAATGTTATACGAACAAAGAAAAATTCAGGAATTAAATACATTAAATGCAAAGAGTAAACTGCTCCCGCAATTAAACTTAATAGGAAGTTACAGTTATTACGGAAATGCAGCCGATGCAGATACTGCTTTTGAAACAATGAAATCCGGAGATAATACTTCCTGGACAATAGGTTTAAACCTTTCATATCCTTTGTATCCGATAAGCCCTATTTCTGAATTAAAAAAAGCCAGACTTGAGTTAAAGAAAATTGACAACAACATTAAAAAGAAAAAACTCGAAATTGCTAAAAATATAAGGCTTAAGATAAATGATATTAAAATTACGCTTGACAGATTAAAACTTCTTAAACAGACAATTGATTATCAGAAAAATAAATTACAAAAAGAAGAAAAAAAATATAAGATAGGCCGTTCTTCTACACGAGTTATTCTTGCTTATCAGGACGAAATTGATTCTGCTGAAACAGAATATCTTATGGTGAAATTTAATTATTATATTGCTGTTTTATCCCTTGAATATGAAAAAGGAACTTTTTTAAAACATTATTATAAAGATTATTATAAAAAAGTTTATGATTTGGAATAGTATACATACGGAGGTTTTGCAATTATGAATATCCCTAAATTTTCAGTTAAACAGCCTATATTGGTTAATCTTGTTACAGTTCTTATATATATACTCGGTTTTCTTGCTTTGTCTAATTTGCCCAAAGATATACTCCCTAATGTAAATTTTGACATTATATCCATTTCTGCTCATTATCCCGGAACATCTGCACAGGATATGGAAAAATTAGTTACTTCGCCTATAGAAGAAGCAATAAAGAATATTAACGGTATAAAAAAAATAACTTCAGTCTCTTTTGAAGGATTTACTTCTATTACTGTAGAATTAAAAACATCTGCAGATAAAAATGAGGTTTACAATGATATTCAATCTGCTGTTGATAATATTAAAGATTTACCGGATGATATTGATAATCCGGATATAAAAAAATTAGATGTTGAAATACCTGTTATAATAGTATCAGTTGCAGGTGATATCCCTGAAAATGAAAAACGAAAATATGCTGATGATTTGAGTGATAAATTAAAGGCTATTCCGGGAGTGAGTTCAATTGTTAAATCCGGTTATAGAGATAGAGAGATATGGGTAGAAGTTAATCCTAATAAACTTATAAAAAATGATATTGATATATCGCGATTAATAACTGCAATAAGCCGGAAAAATGTAAGTATACCGGGTGGTAAGGCTGTATCAAAAAATAGGGAATATTTAATTAAAACCACAGGAGAAATAAAAGACGAAAAAGATGTAAGAAGAATAATTATACGCGCCAATGATGAAGGAAATTTTATTACAGTTGGCGATGTGTCCAGCGTTCATTCTACTTTTGAAAAAGTTGATGTTATACACAGAAGTATGGGGTATAGAGATATATCTCTTCTTGTGCAGAAAAAAGAGGATGCTGACTCTACAAAAATAGCAAATAAAGTAAAGAATGTTATATCACAATATAGAAAAAGTTTACCGAAGAATGTGAAGATTTTTTTAATGAATGATACTTCGAAGTATATAAAAAACAGAATGAACATAATGACAAACAATTCTATTCTCGGATTTATTCTTGTTTTTATAACGCTTGTTATGTTTTTGAATTACAGAATTGCTATTATGACGGCACTTGGTATTCCGTTTTCTCTTTTTGCTACTTTTGCATTAATGAGTTATTTCGGAATGACTATAAATATGATTTCTCTTTTCGGTTTTATACTTGTTCTGGGAATGCTTGTAGATGATGCAATTGTTATTGCAGAGAACAGTTACAGGTATATGGAAGAAGGTATGTCGCCTAAAGAGGCTGCAGTTAAAGGCGCTCAGGAAGTATTTTATCCTGTACTTGCTGCTATTTTAACTACTGTGGCTGCTTTTTACCCTTTACTTATGATGAAGGGAATAATGGGCAAGTTTATAAGAAATATACCTATGGTTGTTATTATTGCTTTAAGTGCATCATTATTCGAAGCTTTTTTTATTTTACCTTCCCATATTGCTGATTTTGTAAAACCTTTAAAAAGCAAGCAGCATACTAAAAAGAAAAAGACAAAAAAAGAAAATTTCTTTATTGAATTTATTAAACATTATTTCTTTACTTCCCATAAAAAAGGAAATGAAGCCAGGTGGTATCAGAGTCTTTTAAAGTTTTATAAAAAATCTCTTAATTTTACTCTGCATAACAGATATAAATTCATTATCATAGTTACAGTAATGTTTTTTCTGTCAATTATATTTGCTGCATTTGTTATGAAATTTAAACTTTTCGATGCCAGCGGGGTTGATAGATTTAAAATAACAATAGAAGCGCCTGAAGATGCTACTCTTGAATTTACTGAATCATTAGTTTCCCGAATAGAGAAGATAATAAAAAATCTGCCTGCATCAGAATTAGAGAGTTTTGAAAGTATTGTTGGCAGTGATAAGTTTTCAGGGTTTCATACTGCCAATCAGTATAATAACAGAGCAGCAATAAATGTGTATTTAACCCCTGAAAATGATAGAGAAAGAACAGCGGATCAGATAATAAAGTATTTAAAAAAGGAGATGAAAAATATAAAATCTATTAAAAGTTTAACATTTCGTCTTGGCCGTCGCGGCCCGCCGGTTGGTGAACCTGTGGAAATAGAAGTCAGAGGTGATAGCTTTGAATATATTTACAATGTTGCTCAAAAGATTAAGAAACTGTTACACAAAATAGATGGAGTTATTGATATTGAGGATGATTTTGACCAGGGAAAGGATGAAATAACAGTTTATATTGATGAGAAAAAGGCAGCAATAGCCGGTGTCTCAGTGTCACAGGTGGGCAGTATTATCAGAACAGCTTTTCAGGGAACTGAAGCAAGCAGTTTTAGAAAAGATAATGAACTTATAAAAATTATTGTTAAATTTGACGAGGCGCATAGTAAAACATTTGCAAATTTAACTAAATTATACATACCGAATAATAGGGGACAGCTCGTTCCTTTAAAAGCCATTGCAAGATTTATTACTAAAAAAAGTATAAAAAAAGTTAACAGAATAGATTTAAAACGGACTATAACTGTAACCGCGGATGTTGATAATAATATTATAAACTCTAAAAGAGCCAATAAAATTGCTCGAAAACTTATTCAAAAAGAGTTCGGTAATCTTAGAGGCGCAACTGTAAAATTTGCCGGTGAAGAGGAAGCAACAAAAGAATCTATGCAGTCCCTGCTTAAAGCATTTATTATTGCTCTATTTTTAATCTATTTAATATTGGCTACTATTTTTAATTCTTTTGTTCAGCCTTTTATTGTTATGATTGCTATACCTTTTGGAATAATAGGTGTTATAATTGCTCTGTTCTTTCATAATATGTCTGTCGGCTTTTTCTCTTTAATGGCAATAGTTGCTTTATCAGGAGTCGTAGTTAATGATTCTATAGTGCTTATAGATTTAATTAACAGATTAAAGGATAAATATAAAGATCTTCATAAAGTAATTCTCGAGGCAGGTGTTCAGAGATTACGCCCTGTTCTTCTTACTACAATTACCACAGCAGCAGGACTCTTCTCTATGGCTTACGGGATAGGCGGTAGTGACCCTATGCTTAAACCTCTTGCTATATCTTTTATGTGGGGCCTTGTTTTTGCAACTTTCCTGACTTTAATACTTGTCCCTACTGTTTACCTTATTGTTGCAGAATTATCAGGTTCTTTGAAAAAATCTGTTAAAAATGGCAGAAAACAGAAGAAAATAATTTTAAAAAACTCTTGACGAATGATTTGAATTTGTATAAACTATAAGGTAATTATAGGGCGGTTAGCTCAGATTGGTTAGAGCGCTTGCGTGACATGCAAGAGGTCACTGGTTCAACTCCAGTACCGCCCAAATACAGGTATTTGTGTGTTATGAAAATTTTTGTTGCTAATTTGAAAGAAAATATTGAATGTACTTGTAATACTGTGTTTGACTTGTTAAATTATATTGATTATAGCGAAAAAAAGAATGTTCTTGTTGCAAAAAAAAATAATAACCTTGTTGATTGGGATGAAAAAATTTCTGATAATGATGAGATTGAATTCTTAACTTTTGATTCTGAAGAAGGAAAAGAAGTTTACAGACATACAACTTCACATATAATGGCTCAGGCTGTAAAAAGATTATTCCCGGATGCAAAGGTTACAATAGGTCCTTCTATAAAAGACGGATTCTATTATGATTTTGATGTTGAAAAACCTTTTACTGAATCTGACCTTGAAAAAATTGAAAAAGAGATGTATAATATTATAAACGAAGATCTCCTTATTGAACGAAAAGTATTAACAAAACGGGAAGCTGTTGATTTTTTCAAGAAGGAAAATGAAGACTATAAAGTAGAGATAATAAACGAGATAGAGGATGATACAGTTTCATTATATACACAGGGTGATTTTACGGACTTATGCAGAGGTCCGCATCTTAGAAGTACCGGAAAAGTTAGAGTTGTAAAACTTCTTAAAGTTGCAGGTGCATATTGGCGCGGCAATGAAAAAAATAAGATGCTTCAGAGAATATATGGTACTTCCTGGTACTCTGAAAAACAGTTAAAAGTGTATTTGAAATTTTTAAAAGAAGCAGAAGAGCGTGACCACAGGAGACTGGGAAAAGAGCTTGATATCTTCAGTGTTCAGGAAATAGCAGGTCCCGGATTAATATATTGGCACCCTAACGGGGCTGCTTTAAGACATTCTATTGAAACTTTCTGGAAAGAAGAACATATTAAACGCGGGTATCAGCTGCTGTATACTCCTCATATTGCAAAGAAAGATTTATGGGTTACTTCCGGGCATTGGGATAATTATAGAGAAAATATCTATTCTCCTATTGATATTGATAATCAGCAGTATCTTATAAAACCTATGAACTGCCCTATGCACATTTTGATTTATAAGAGTAAAATAAGAAGTTATCGGGAACTACCAATCAGATGGGCGGAGCTTGGTACAGTATATCGGTATGAACGCTCCGGTGTTTTACACGGTATGCTGAGAGTTAGAGGCTTTACACAGGATGATGCTCATATATTTTGTACTGAAGAACAACTTGAATCTGAAATAATAGGAGTTCTTGATTTAACTGATTTTATGCTCACCACTTTTGGTTTTAAGGAATATGAAGTAATGCTCAGCACCCGTCCGGAGAAGTTTGCAGGTACTGAAGAAGGATGGGATAGAGCAACGCAGTCTTTAAGGGATGCACTTGATAAAAAGAATATAAAATATAAAATCGACGAAGGCGGCGGAGCATTTTACGGCCCTAAAATAGATATTAAACTTATTGATGCTTTAAATAGAGGCTGGCAGGGACCTACTATCCAGGTTGATTTTGTATTGCCTGAAAGATTTGATGTTAATTATGTTGGCGAAGATGGAAAAGAGCATAGAGTAGTAATGATTCATAGAGCTGTTCTCGGGTCATTTGAAAGATTTGTAGGCACACTTATTGAACATTATAAAGGCGCGTTCCCTGTTTGGCTTGCCCCTGTTCAGGTTATTATTATACCTATTTCAGATGAACAGATTGAATATGGAAAAAAGCTTGCTGATAAATTGCGGGAAAATCTTGTTCGTGTCGAAACTGATTTCAGAAGTGATAAAATGGGATACAAGATAAGAGAAGCAATTAAAAGAAAAATTCCTTTCCTTTTTATAGTGGGGCAAAAAGAGGTTTCTGAAAATAAAGTCTCAGTCCGTACTTACAAAGAAGGTGATAAAGGAGTTTTCTCTGTAGATGATGCAGTTAATCAAGTAATAAATGATATAAAAACAAGAAAGATAAATTAATTTTTAAGGAGGGATAAAACTATAAGACGATCAAAAAGAAAAAGGGCATTTGTCCCACGGTTTAAGTATAATGATGCTATAACTGCATCGGAAGTAAGAGTTGTTTTGCCTGACGGCGGAGCAGAGGTGATGAGCAGAGATGATGCGCTTGCAAAAGCAGAAGAGTACGGACTTGATTTAGTCCTGATTTCTGAAAATGCAAAACCGCCTGTATGTAAAATTATTGACAGAATGAAGTATAAGTATGAGCTTGAAAAAAAAATGCGAGAGCAGAAGAAACATCAAAAAGCATCTCATTTAAAAGAAATAAGATTCAGACCGCAGACAGGCGATCACGATTATCAGACTAAACTTAAACATGTTAAAGAGTTCTTAAAGGATAAAAATAAAGTCCGTATAAATATATTTTTTAAAGGGAGAGAAGTTGTTCATTCCGACCTTGGTATGGATATGGTGGAAAGACTTAAAGCAGATCTTGAAGAGTTCGGTGAATTGGAAAATGTACCAAAATTAGAAGGCAGATCCATTACTCTTATTTTCTCTCCATTGAGTGCAGAAAAATTAAGACAAATAAAAAATAAAAAAGCAGAAGGAGAAAAACAAAATGGGAAAAGTGAAGATCAAAACAAATAAAGGAGCAGCAAAGAGATTTAAAGTTACTGGTTCCGGAAAAATTAAAAGAAAAAAGGCTTATGCAAGCCATATCTTAACCAAGAAAAATGCAAAAAGAAAAAGAAATTTGAGAACTGCTACTCTGGTCTCGGAAAGTGATTCTAAAAGAATTAAAAGTTTATTACCTTATTCTTAAATTAAAAAAAGGAGATGAAAAATGAGTCGTGTTAAAAATTCAGTTGCAACTCGAAAAAGAAGAAAAAAAATATTAAAAGCCGCTAAAGGTTATTACGGCAGAAAAAGTAAATTGTTTAAAACAGCTAAAGAAGCTGTTATGAGAGGATGGCAATATGCTTATCGTGATAGAAGAGTTAAAAAACGAGAGTTTAGAAAATTGTGGATAGCGCGTATATCTGCTGCTTGTAAAATGAGAGATATTTCCTACAGTAAATTTATGCACGGTTTAAAAAAGGCTAATATTGAGTTGAATAGAAAAATGCTTTCAAATATTGCTATCCTTATGCCGGATGTTTTCGATAAACTTGTTGAAGAAGTGAAATCTGCTTCTTAAGCAAAGTGAATTTTAAATTTAATATAGATAATATTTTAA
>CAYQNP010000021.1:0-3230 GCA_964418785.1 uncultured Spirochaetia bacterium
ACTTAAAGCAAATAAAACCCGGAAACCTGTAATAGGTATAGAAGTTGGAAAAGCAGGAGTAGGTTTCAGATGCGTATTACCTGTATTTTATAAAAAGCGATTTGCCGGAACAGTTGAATACGGCGGCGGATTAACTTCAAAAAAATTAAATTTATTAAAATTTATTACAGGTGATGACTATATATTAAAAATTTTAAAAACTTCTGTTCAATGGAAAAATACAGCAAGTACAATCGGCACTGTAAAAGACACTTTCCCCATAGATGAAAGTTATGTTTTAGAAATGAAAAATTCAGGAAAACCGGTTATAATTCCAAAAGACAATCTTTTATTTATACTTTTGCCGTTAAAAGATTTTTCAGGGGAAATAATCGGATATGTAAAAGAGATTTATGACAGAACAAAAACAATATCTTTAATTAAACATAATCTTAAAACAAATATAATGTACGGCATTTTGGCAATAATTTTTGGAATCTTATGTTCATTTTTCATTTCAGTTTATTTGTTAAAACCGATTACACATGTTTTAAATATTGCCAAAAAATATGCTAAAAGAGATTTCTCTGAACAAATCAAAGCACATTCAAACGACGAGATTGGACAGATGGCTACAGAACTTAATAATATGTTAAACAACATAATTGGTGAAGATGAATCAGCATTGAAAGCAATTCCATTTCCTTATTTTACTGTAAATAATGATTTCATTATAAGAGGAATAAACGAAAAATTCGAAAAATTAACAGGGTATAATAAATTTGATTTAATCGGCAAAAAGCACTGCTATGATATACTGCGAACTGAACTCTGCAATACAGACAAATGTCCTGTTAAACAGGCAAAACAGGGAATACGTATTGAGAATTTAAAAACGAAAATTAAGGATATTAATAATCAAGAAAAGCATGTCTATATTAATGCTGATGTTATGAAAGATTTACGAGGAAATATAATCGGAGGGATTGAAACTTTAACAGATATAACCAATGAAGTTGAAATACAGAATACAACTCTTACAAATGCAGATGCATTAGCAAATGCTGCATCTGAACTTGATGCAGGTACCGGAGAATTTGTAAAGAGTTCTGAAGAACTGTCTTCAAGCGTTTCTGAAGCATCTGCTACTGCAGAAGAATTAAAACAGAATATTGAATCTATCAGAAACAATATAGAACAAGAAGCCACTGCAGTAACAGAAATCACTGCTGCTGTCCAGGAAATGAATAAAACAATAAAAGCCATTAATGAAAATATCTCTTATACAAGAAAACTATCAGAAGAGATGAAGGAAAGTTCTAATACAACTATTGATTCTGTAAAAACCGCGAATGAATATATGGAAGCAATTAAAGAAAGTTCAGAGAAGATTTTTAAAATAATTGATGTTATAACCGGCATTGCAGAGCAGACAAACTTATTAGCATTAAACGCAGCAATAGAGGCAGCCAGAGCCGGAGAAGCAGGTAAAGGTTTTGCTGTTGTTGCTGATGAAGTAAAAAATCTTGCAGAACAGAGTGCTAAAGCAGCGAAAGACATTGCAGATATTATTCAGGAAAATGATATTAAAATACATAATGGACTGGACGGTATGAGTGAAGTTGTTAAAAGCACAGAAGAAATTATTGATAAGATTAATATTGTAACAAAACAGACTGAGGAAGTTGATGTATCAATTCAGCAGGAAGCAACAGGTTTTAATCAAATAACTAAAAGCATTAATGAATTTAATAATTTAACTACAGAAATATCCAATATGATTGAAGAGCAAAGTCAGTCAATGAAGAGTTTTGTTGAAGCAATAGATAATATAAGCAATATAGCAGAAGAAAACTCAAGCAGTGCTAATGAAATGAAACAAATAGTAAAATCAATATCAGAAATGGCTGACAAGTTACGAGATTTAGCGAAAAAACTGGTAGAATAAAAACACCTGCTAAACAATGAAGTTTAAACTTAAAAGCAGTTACAAACCTTCAGGAGACCAGCCTGAAGCAATAAAAAAACTAATAGACGGAATAAAAAAAGGGTTTAAATACCAGACTTTATTAGGAGTTACGGGGTCAGGAAAGACTTTTACCATTGCAAAAGTAATTGAAGAGATTCAGAAGCCCACTCTTGTTATCTCACACAATAAAACATTATCAGCACAACTATATAGAGAATTTAAGGAATATTTTCCTGAGAATGCTGTTGAATATTTTGTGTCTTACTATGATTATTACCAGCCGGAAGCATATGTGCCTCATAAAGATTTATATATCGAGAAAGACACATCAATAAATGAGGAGATAGAAAAATTACGGTTACGGGCAACAAGTGCTATTATGGAAAGAAAAGATGTTATAATTGTTGCTTCTGTATCCTGTATATACGGTCTCGGTTCTCCGGAAGATTATAAGGAGATGCTGTTGCTTATTGAAGAAAACGAAATTTTCGACAGGGATGCAATTCTCGACAAATTAGTAAAAATACAGTATGAAAGAAACGACTTTGATTTCTATAGAGGAACTTTTCGCGCTATTGGTGATACTATTGAGATATATCCTGCTTATTCTGATAATGCTGTACGAATAGAAATGTTCGGCGATGAGATAGAAAGCATATATATAATAAATCCTATCTCAGGAAAAATAATAAGTAAGACTAAACGGATGGCAATCTATCCGGCGAAACATTTTGTTACACCCAAGCCAAAACTTGAAAAGGCTATTGAGAATATCAGAAAAGAATTAAATGAATATTATAACAAACTGAAAAAAGAGAACAAATTGGTAGAAGCTCAAAGAATATTGTCAAGGACAAATTACGATATAGAGATGCTGCAGGAAATGGGATACTGCAATGGCATAGAAAACTATTCACGCCATATTAACGGTCGGGAACCCGGTGAACGCCCTGCATGTTTACTTGACTATTTTGACAGTGATTTTTTAACTATAATTGACGAATCTCATGTTACAATACCGCAGATAAGAGGAATGTATCATGGTGATCGTTCAAGAAAAGAGACACTTGTAAATTACGGTTTCAGACTTCCTTCGGCATTAGATAACAGGCCATTATACTTTGAAGAGTTTGAAAAACTGACACATCAAATAATATGTATATCAGCCACACCACAGGAGTATGAATTAAAAAAATCAGGACAGGTTGTTGAACAGATTATCAGACCAACAGGCCTTGTTGATCCCGAAATAATAGTAAAACCTGCCAGAGATCAAGTAGAT
>CAYQNP010000022.1:0-5799 GCA_964418785.1 uncultured Spirochaetia bacterium
ATTTTTTTTATCGCCCAATTTAGCGCCCATTGCGTTTTCTAATTTAGCGAGATTAGCATCGATTTGGTCTTTCAATCCGGCCGGCCATTTTTTCTTATTCTTATAATACAAATCGCAAACTTCAGTTGCAATAGTAAATCCCGGCGGCACAGGAACACCAAGATTTGTCATTTCAGCGAGGTTTGCACCTTTTCCGCCAAGTAAATCTTTCATTTTAGCATTACCTTCTGCCTTACCTCCACCGAAAAAATAAACATATTTTTTAGCCATTTTGTAATTCCTCCTTAGCTTTTATTTAAAAAATTTTTATTCTTTTTTATTCTGTATCCGTGAAAAATCTATTAATTTTTTAAATGTACTTACTATCATATTTAACAGAGTCAATCTATTATTTTTAATTGCTTCGTCTTTATCCATTACAAGTACATCATCAAAAAATTTGTCCACTAAATCTTTATATCCGGATAAAACTTCCATACAATTCTCATAATCTTTATCAAAGTAATATTTTTCAAACTTTTCCTGATTTTTCAAATGATGTTCATACAATTCTTTTTCTGCATTTTCTTTAATTAATTCTTTATTAAAATCAACAAACTCATTAACACCTTTTAAAATATTACTCATTCTTTTTAAAGCAGCGAGAAGTGCTGCAAATTCTTCCGATTTTCTAAACTTATGTAAAGATGAAATTCTTAAATACGAATCGAAGATGTCATTAAATTCAGTATTCAAGATACTGTCTATTTCATCTGCACGAAAACCCTTTTCAATTAAAATTGTTTTATACCTGTTTTTCAAGAACTCAATAATACTGTCAGTTATTTCATTATTCTCTACATTATAATTTTTCAGAGAATATTTTATCAGGTCATAAATATTGAGATAAATTTTATTTTCAATAAGAATATTTATAATAGCGAGAGCGAATCTTCGTAATTGATAAGGGTCAGCGGAGCCTGTAGGGATCAACCCTATCGAAAAACATCCGGAAATAGTATCTATTTTATCTGCTATCCCTACAATTCTACCGGTAACAGAAGCAGGCAAAGTATCATCTGCATTACGAGGTTTATAATGCTCATCTATACCGAGAGCAACATCTTTATCTTCGCCGTCAAGCAAAGCATATATATAGCCTGCTCTGCCCTGAAGTTCGGGAAATTCATATACTACATTTGTAGTTAAATCAGCCTTACAAAGTACAGCGGTTCTTTCTATATTACTTACAACTTTTTCATTTAAATTAATCTTATCAGCAATATACCGAGAAATTTTTTTAATTCTGTCAACTTTTTCATTCATACTTCCGAGCGACTTAAGAAACAGAATATCGTTCAAACCATCAATAAAGTTTTCCAATTTACCTTTTTTTCTATCTTCTTCAAAAAAGAATTTTGCATCATTTAATCTTGCATTTACGACTCTTTCATTACCCTTTTTTGTATTTTCATTAGGTTTATTATTTAAGACAACAATAAAAAATTTTGTTATTCCGTCATTATTATAGACAGGAAATGCTTTTTGATGGTGTATTATTGCAGTTGAAATCAAGTCTTCCGGTAAATTTTTAAATTCATCTTTAAACTCACAAATTTGAACAAAAGGATACTCCACCATATTAGCATTAATATCTATTAATTCAGAATTTTCTTTTATAAAATAATTATTTCCTTTATTTTTTAGGGCAGTATCAATTTCCTGTTTTATTTTATTTTTTCGATTTTTAAAGTCAAACATAACATAATTTTTTTCAAGGGCAGATTTCAATTCATCTATATTTGTTACGCTTATTTTTTCAGGAGAAATAACAGAATGACCAATGGAAAAATCAACTGAATCAATACCCGCGAGATTAACATTTATCAAATTACCATGAAATACAGCAGTAATTCTTCTTATTGGTCTGATAAAATTAAATTCAGATTCATTCCACACCATAGATTTAGGCAAATGCAAAGAGGTTATAATTTTCACTGTTAAATCAGGGACAATCTCAGAAACAGGTTTTCCGGGAATTTTTTTTGATACAAAAATATACTCGCCTTTTTTAGTAGATACTTTTTTCACATCATCAAGAGTCAAATTATTATTTTTCAGAAATTTTTCACCCACAGGAGAAAGTTCGTTACTGTTTTCTTTATAAAAAATTTTAGCAGGTGGACCTTGCTTTTCCAGAAGTTTATCTTTTTGCTTATCCCCTGCATCCGATACAAGTATCAATATCCGTCGAGGTGTAAAAAAAGTCTCAAGTTTTCCATAAGGAACATCTAAATCATTCAGAATATTTTCTGTCACAGTATATAAATTTTTCTCGAGATAGTTTAAAAACCCAGTCGGCAACTCTTCCGTCCCATATTCAATAATCAATTCATTATTCATAATAAGCGTTTATCAATTTAATTTCCTCATATTAAATGTCAACCTCTTTTTATAATTTTCTCTATTCAAAACAACAAAAACTCAAAGCAGTTTAGTGAAATAATATTATTTTTCTTTACAAAATGTTATATTTTTATTTGACTTTATTATAAGGTTTTATATAATCAAACAGGAGGATAAAAGATATGTTACAAATAGAAAGAAAAAAGAGAATAATGGAGCTTTTAAAGAAGAACAATATAATAAAAATAGCAGAACTTCAAAAATACTTTCCGGATATCAGCAAAATGACTCTATGGAGGGATATAAAGAGTCTGGTAAATGAGGACAAAATAATACAACTTCACGGCGGTATAATGTTAAAAAACAGAGAGAGCGACAAAATATTAACAGAGAGTGATTTTGATAAACGGATAAAGGATAACAGCAGAAAAAAGAGCATTATAGCGGATAAAGCGAAGGAACTAATCAAGCCCGGGGACAGCATAATACTTGATGCAAGTTCTACATCATACTATTTAGCAGAAGCAATTCAGGATTTAGAAGATATAAAAATAATAACAAATAATGTAAAGATTGCAAATGATTTTACATTCAGCGATACCACAGAAGTAATACTATGCGGGGGGGTATTAAAAAAAGAGACAGCATCATTAATAGGAAATACAGCAATAGAATTTTTTGAACATATAAGGGCAGATTGGTTTTTCTTTTCTGTATCGGGATTAACAGTTGGAAAAGGATGTTTTGATTTAAATATGCTTGAAGTTGAAGTAAAGAAAGCGATGTTAAAAGCAGCGAGGAAAAAAGTTCTACTAATAGATTCCACAAAATTTAAAGACAATGGAAATCACAAAGTAGCGGACATAAAACAACTGAATTACTGCATAAGTGATACAAACAGACTACCTGTAAATTTTACAAAAAAACTAAAAGAGCACAAAATAAAATTACTTTAATAAAAGGAAAACTCAAATGAAGATACTTTTAATTGAGCCGTTTTCAGGAATAAGCGGGGATATGTTTATAAGTGCGCTTTTAGACGCGGGGCTGGACAGAAAAAAACTTTTAAAAGAAATAAAAAAATTAAATTTAAAGAAAGAGGTAGGAATTGAGATAACGGATATAAAAGATAACAGCATCTCTGCCACACAAATTAAGGTTCACGAAAAAGCAAAAAAGATACGAACAATTAAAGAAATAAAGAATATAATTACTCAAAGTAAACTTGACAAAGAAACAAAGGCAAAATCGCTTAAAATGATAGATATTCTTGCGAAAGCGGAAAAAAAGATACATAGAAGTGTTCCTCATTTTCACGAACTGGGGGAACTTGATACTGTAATAGACATAGTAGGAGCCATAGCCGGGTTAAAACTTTTAAAAATTGATAAAGTATTTTCAAAGCCTGTAAATGTAGGCGGTGGTGCAATAAAAATAGCACACGGAACAATGCCAGTACCAGCGCCTGCAACAGCAGAAATTTTAAAAGGAATTCCATTTTATTCAAGGGGTCCGGAACATGAAATGGTAACACCCACAGGAGCTGTAATTTTAAAAGAACTCGTAAACAGTTTCAACATTCCGCAACTTATAATTCATTCTATAGGATATGGAGCCGGCACAAGAAGATTTAAAGATTTTCCGAATTTATTACGCGTATCTATCGGAGAATATAAAGAAAAGAGAGGCAATAAAATTTTAATTGAAACAAACATAGACGATTTACGAGCAGATATATTAAGTTATGTTATGGAGAAACTATTCAAAGCCGGAGCACTTGATGTTTATTTTACATCCATATATATGAAAAAAAATCGTCCGGGTATCTTATTATCGTGTCTTTGTTCTGAGAATCTAAAAGAGAAACTATTAGAAATTATATTTACAGAAACAACTACGCTTGGGGTAAGAATTTTCTATCCTGAAAGAATTGAATTAGAAAGGGAATACATTTACGAAAGGAGTAACTTCGGGAGGATAAAAACAAAAATTTCCAGATATAAAGGCAGAATAGTTTCACGCAAACCGGAATATGAAGAAGCAGTTAAGATAGCGAAAAAAGAAAAGATACCTCTGAAGAATATAATTAAATAAAAAAGGGGCGATTTTATCGCCCCTGAAAATTCATTATTAAATATCGTAATAAAGATGATATTCGTAAGGATGAGGGCGAATATCAACTTTTTTAGCTTCTTCTCTTTTATAAGCAATCCAGGTATCAATAACATCTTTTGTAAAGACATTCCCCTGCTGTAAGAATTCATTATCAGCTTCAAGAGCATCAAGAGCTTCGTTTAAAGATGAAGGGACATTTTTTATTTTAGCGAGTTCTTCCGGTGAGAGACTAAACAGGTCATCTTCAAGAGGCTCACCCGGATCTATTTGATTTTTAATTCCGTCAAGACCGGCCATTAACATTGCAGAAAAAGCAAGGTACGGGTTAGAAGAGGGGTCAGGTGGTCTAAACTCAATTCTTTTAGCTTTCGGGTTATCAGAATATAAAGGGATTCTTATAGCAGCAGATCTATTACCTGCAGAAAACACAAGGTTAACAGGTGCTTCAAAACCTGGAACAAGTCTTTTATAAGAGTTAGTAGTAGGAGCAGCAAATGCAAGTATAGCGCTTGCGTGTTTTATAATTCCGCCGGCGTACCAACGCCCAAGATCACTTAAACCTGCATATTTATCTTTATCGAAAAACAGGTTTACTCCGTTTTTCCATAAACTCTGATGAACATGCATACCGTTTCCATTATCATTATATATTGGTTTAGGCATAAAAGTTACAGTTTTATTATATTTTCTTGCTGTATTTTTTATTATATATTTAAACAGCATTAATTTATAAGCAGTATCAACAAGGGTACCGAATTTAATATCGATTTCAGCCTGACCGCCGGATGCAACTTCATGATGATGTACTTCAATATCTATTCCTGCTTTCATTAAGTTCAGAACCATCTCACTTCTCAAATCCTGATATTGATCATGAGGCGGAACCGGGAAATATGCTTCCTTATATCTCATTTTATAACCGAGATTAGGGTTTTCTTCTTTTCCTGTATTCCATTCACCCTCAACAGAATCAATATAATGATAACCGAAGTTTTCACCATAATCGAATCTTACATCATCAAAAATAAAAAATTCAGCTTCCGGTCCCCAATAACTCGTATCAGCAATTCCGGTTTCCTTCAAATATTTTTCTGCTTTTTTTGCTATAAATCTCGGGTCTTTTGTATACGGTTCTTTTGATCGAGGATTATAAATATCACATGCAATACTTAAAGTTGGAATCTTTAACATAGGGTCAACGACCGCTGTTTCTGCATCCGGGATAAGAATCATATCACTTTTTTGAATTTGCTGAAATCCGCGAATAGAAGATCCGTCAAATCCTATTCCTTCTTCAAA
>CAYQNP010000023.1:0-2572 GCA_964418785.1 uncultured Spirochaetia bacterium
CTATCAAACAATGGTATTCCGAACGAGCATACACACAAAATTGTCATTCCGAATCGAGTCCTCATTATGTCATTCCGAACCGAGTCCCCATTGTCATTCCGAGTCGAACATGCACCCATAAATTGTCATTCCGAACCGAGCAAAGCGAGTGTGAGGAATCTTTCAGTCGAATTGAACAGGGTAAGATTTCTCCCGTTGGTCGAAATGACAAGAGAGAGAAAGTCGAAATGACAGGAAAAAGCGCCAAAATGACAAAGGATAGGTTGAAATGACAGGAAAAAGCGCCAAAATGACATCGGTAGGAGAGTCGAAATGATAGGAAAAAGCATCAAAATGTCAATGAAAAAATTAATAAAGTATGCCTAATAAAGTATTGCACCGTCCCCGGAAAAAGTGCGCCCTGTATATGAATAGATATTAAGGAAAAAAGGAGAAGATAGCGATTATGAGCAGAGAAGTGATAAAAAAAATAATAAAGTATGCCTCCGTCCCCGAATACTATAATAAATACTATAATAAATACTATAATATATAAGAGGTAAGTTATAAGTGGTAAGGATTAAGAGTCTATAGTCTAAAGTAGAAGGAGAGAGAAAAATGGAAGGATTCAAGGATTCAAGGATTCAAAGATTCAAGGGTTTGTGGCTCGTAGTGATGTTGGTGGTTATGTTTTTTGAGGTAAATTGTGCGAAGAAGGGGATGATAAAGGAAAGTGGGGTTACAATAAAAGATAAAGAAGTAAAAGTTGAGATAGAAGATATGTGGATACAGGATTGGAATGCATTAGTTTATAAAGAACCGGAATATAATACGAGTATAGTTACGATGGTAAATAGGGGTGAAAAGATAAGAATAGAAAAGCAAAAAGGGGAATGGTGTAAGGTTAAAGTGGGTAATAAAGAAGGATGGATAAAGAGAGAAGTTACGAGTGAGACACAAGTAAAGGGGATAAAGATTGAATCGGTTAAGTTAAGTAAAAAGGAGAGGATAGAAGTAAGGAAATATATAGAAGAAGCGGAAAGATTGTTAAAGAGTCAGGATAGCGATTGGGAGAAATTAGAGAAAGAGTATCAAGATGGGAAGGTGGGATATGATGAATATGTAAATGGACAGAGGGAGATAACATCATATCCAACTAAAGCGTATTATTTGTATAAGAAGGCGTATGAGATAGACGCGAATAATTTAGAGGCAATGAAAGGGATAATAATAGCGAAGTCAGAGATGACAGACCCGACGCCTGGGAGTGAGGGGATAGATAGAGAGAAATTAAAACCTGATAGTATCTACCTATGCAACAGGGCATTATTATTAAATCCACCAGATAAGGAGTGGTGGTTGTGGAAGTTGGGAAAACTTTATGAAAATAAAAATAAAAATATTTCAAAGATTTTATATGAAGAATATATTAATATTAGTGAAAAAGAACATACATATAATAGTGAATATTTCTTTGTATTATTACGTAGATTATATATTTGGACTAATGATTTAAATAAAAAAAAATATTATTTAAATAAAATATTAGTAAATCTTGATAAATGTGCAGATTGTGATGATAAGTATTCAATTATAACTGATACAAAATATTATTTGAATGAGTTAAGAAAGGAAAGATGAAGAGAATAATAAGAATTTTATTTTTATTTATTATTTTTTGTCAGAATGAATTATTACTTGGTAAAAGTTTTTATAAGATAGTAATAGATCCTGGACATAGTTATAAAGAAGCAGAAGAAGGAGCAAAAATTGGTCCTCGATTTAAAGTAAATAATAAATGGATCTATGGATTTAAAATCGGAGAAGGAAAAGATATAAAATATGAATTTGGCGAAACCGTTGCTGCAGTTGAAAATAAAACAAAGGAAAAAGGATGGGAACAAGTAGGAAAAAATGTTGGTTTCATAGAAGCGGCATTAAATCTTGAGGTAGCGAAGGAGTTAAAGAACTTATTGAACAAGGCAAGGAATAGCAAAGGGCAAAAGATATTTGAAGCAATAATTACAAAAAATGACCATAGAGAGATGAAATTAAAAGAGAGAGCACAAGTTGTAATAAAAAATAAAGCAGATTTATTTTTATCAATACATTTTAATGGGACTTCTAAAGTTAAATATACAACAGCTGATGATTATTTGAGTATATATTATTTTAAGAATAAATACAAAGTAAACTGGTGGAAAAAGTTTTATAAAAAGTATAAAAATACAGGTAACCCAGGAGTTGCTAAGAAAGCAGATAAATATAATGAAGTTCCAATAACATTTACAGGAGCAGTATTTGAAGTAATACCTGAGCGAGAAAATATAGGTAGTCAAAAAGATGGATTAACAGTGTGGGGAAGTAAGAATACACATTATGAGCGACTCTGAAGGGGACGGTGCAAAACTTTATAAACTTTATGGGGACGGAGGAAGATATTATGTATTGTGCAGTGGAGAATATTATTCATCACACTGTCATTTTGAGCGAAAATACATACAAAATTATTATCCCGAAGAATCTATCAAACAATGGTATTCCGAACGAGCATACACACAAAATTGTCATTCCGAGTCGAACATGCACCCAT
>CAYQNP010000024.1:0-2744 GCA_964418785.1 uncultured Spirochaetia bacterium
TAAAAAGAATTTTATTTTATTACTTGCTGTTTTACTTATTAATATTTTGCTTTATTTTAATTTCCAGACAGAATCTAAATATGTTATTAGTTTTATTTCTATATCTGCTTTTATTGCTGTTTTTCTTGCAGATAAAAAAACAAAAAATAAAACTGCGTCTGAATTCTCAGGTTATTACGGAAAAGTTGATGACAATGCTTTAAAATATACTTTGATGAAACTAATGAGTGAGGTTGATAAAGCAAATATTGATGTTGATGTGCTTGAACAGGTCTATACAAATTCTCTTAAATTATTCGAAACTGTAATTACTGATAAAAAAACAGGCTTGATTATTGAAAACCATTTTAAAAATCTTTTACAGGAAGAAACTTTGCGAAGTTCCAGATATAATCTTAAATTCGGACTTATTGCTATTAAAGTTTTAAATTATGATGAATTTAAACAGTTAAATATTGATTACAATGATATATTACGGCAGATTTATCTTTCAACAAAGTCATTTTTACGAGAAATCGATCAGATAGGCAGATACGGAAATGAAATAATTTATATGCTCCCACAAACCAATTTCAAAGGAACTGTTACTGTTGCTGACAAACTTTTATCTGTTATACAGGACATAAAGATAAATGACGATAATACGCGAAAAATCAATGTTGCTATAGGATTGAGCGAATTTCCTATTAATGGGAAAAATTACGAAACTCTTCTGAATGTTGCAGAAAAAAATGTTGTCAAATCAGAACGAATAGGCGGAAATCAGGTTATCTTTAATGCTTAATTTCTGTTCTAATTTTTCGGAGGAATAAATGTGTCTGATTCTAATTCTACGGTAAGAATCAAAATATTTCCTTTAAACAAAGAGATAACTGTTCCAAAAAACTCAAATCTTTTTTTTGAATTACAAAAAAAGAATATACCAATTGACGGAATTTGCGGCGGTAATATGGTTTGCGGAAAGTGTGCTGTACAAATATTATCCGGTGGTACCACTCCACCCTCTCCGTCTGATTTGAAATTTTTTACTTCAGAACAGATAGAATCTAATTTTAGACTTGCCTGTACTCTAACTGTTGAAAAAAATATGATTATTCAAATTCCGGAAGAACATCTTGTAAGCAATATAATTCATATTGAAGAACTGGATAAAATCACAGTAAAAGTTAATACAATATTCGATATTATTAAAAACAGAAATTCAAAGGAATTATTTTTTAATAACGAAAAAATAAGTGTGTTCACGGCGGAATCTAATATATATGGAATAGCATTTGACATAGGGACAACAACAATAGTGGCTGCACTTATAAATCTGGAGACAGGAGAAATAGTGAATGAAGAATTCAGGTTGAACCCGCAGCAAAAATACGGTGCAGACATAATATCAAGAATTACATATACAATGCAGAATCCTAACGGTGAAAATGATTTACAGGATATTCTTATTTCAATACTTAATAATATTATTGAGAGTTTTGTAATAAAAAACAAAATAAATAAAGAACAGATAATGTTTACAGTTATTTCGTCTAATGCTGTAATAAATCATTCTTTATTAAAAGAGAAATTAAGCAGTTTTAGTACTTATCCTTATAAACCTGTTTTCAGAAAAAAGGATTTCATAAAGTGCAAAGAGATTAATATAAGGATCAACGATTCCGGACTGCTTTTTATTGTTCCGAATATTGACGGTTTTGTGGGCGGAGATATAACTTCAGATATAATAAGCTCAAAATTCGGCAGTAAACAGCTTAATGAATTATTAATTGACATAGGAACAAACGGTGAAATGGTATTAAACACTAAGGGAAAATTAACAGCAACTTCGACCGCTGCCGGACCTGCCTTTGAAGGAGCAAAGATCAGATTTGGAATGATTGCTAAAGAAGGTGCTATTGACAGAGTTTCAATAGTTGATAATGATATTGAGATTAATGTAATAGGAAATGCTCATCCAACCGGTATATGCGGTACCGGCATTATAACTGCTATTGCATCTTTTTTAAAATTAAACTGGATTGATTATACAGGTAAAATTTTGCCTGAACAGTGTGGCGACAGATATTTTGAAGATACAGAACATAATATTCGTGCTATAAAACTTACAGATAAAATTTATATAACCCAACAGGATATTCGTGAATTCCAACTTGCAAAGGGGGCAATTTATGCAGGAATTTCATTGTTATTGAAAAAATTTAATTTAACAATTAACGATTTAGATAAAATGTATATTGCAGGTTCATTCGGTAAATATCTTGATATTGACAATGCTGTACTATTAAAGATGTTTCCGAAGATAGACAGCAATAAAATTCAATTTATAGGAAACGGTTCACTACACGGGGCTTCTCTTATATTACTTAATAAAGAAAAAATTCAGGAAGCCTTAAATATTGTTGATTCTATAAGTTTTTTTGAACTTGCAAACAGCAGTGAATTTCAAAATTTTTATATAGAAGAAAGTCTCTATTTTAACATCCCCGGGGACAGTATGTATTTTCGCTCAAAATGACAGTGTGATGACTGATTATTCGTCTCTACACAATACATAATATCTTCCTCCGTCCCCACAAAGTTTATACTGTTTTGCACCGTCCCCATTATATGAGTATATGAGTATCAATTTAATTTCTTGAGATTTTCCAGTAAAGTTATTAAAAATTTATTATCTGCATCAGCATATTTTTCAGCATTGGCAACAATATACTCTTTAGTTTGAACATATTTATCAGGCTGCA
>CAYQNP010000025.1:0-11716 GCA_964418785.1 uncultured Spirochaetia bacterium
AATAATGTATGGGACAAACCTAATCCCAAATTAAAACACTTAGAATATGAAATTCGACAAAAATTTAACTTGACATTTGGAGTTTAATTATTATGTTATTTTTTAGTTTATTAGTTTTACACATAAATTTTACTATGTGTCATAAATTCATCATGAAGTGCTTTATGTTCTTTATAGATTTTACAATTAAATTTTTTCATATATTCTTCTTCAGTACTGAAATGATAAACAGCATAATTTTTCAATTCTTCTATTATATGAGTTAAAATTTCTTTACCTTTTCCACGCGACATTGCATGATATAAAGTATTTAGTATAGATATTAATTTTTTATGCTGTTCATCAATTTCCTTTACACCAACACTAAAACTTTCATCCCATTCAACGAAGCCTGTCATAGTAATACCTCGTAAACTTTAATATTAATTACAACCCATTAGCTTTAAAACACTCTATATATTTTTTATCGTCACCTAATATATGATTTGAAACCCAATTTTTCAAAAAAGTTGCAACTTCAATGCTTAAAATAAGAGAACCTTCCAAAAATTTTTTTTCAAATTCCAATACTTCATTTACAAATTTATCATGGATAGCCTTGTGCTCTTCATAGACATCACAGTTAAATTCCCTAAGATACTTCTCTTCTGTTCCAAAATGATAAACAGTATAATCTTTTAATTCTTTAATAATATCTGCAAGGACATCTCTGCCTTTCCCTTCTGACATAGCATCATAAAGAGTATTTAATAATTCTATAAGTTTTTTATGCTGCTGATCAATTTCGTCAATCCTCACACTTAAACTGTCATTCCATTCCATAAAAGCCATAATACGCCTCCTTATTTTCTTATTTTCTTATTTTCTTATTTTCTATATTTCTTTCTATACTATAATAGCAATTTTTATACCATATTTTAATATTTTTCTGCTTTTTATTTTTTATTATTACAAATATTACAGCAATTATACACGATTTGTTCAATAAAAAATCAAGACTTTAAACCGACCGCATATTGTATATGCAATTTTTTCAAACCCTGCAATTTTTGCAGAGCATGGGGACGGTGCAAAACTTTATATACTTTTTATACTTTTCTTTTTATACTTTTGGGGCGAATGATTATTCACCAGTACAAATTCCATTCATATGTGTCTTTATAAAATTAATAAAGTTTTGCACCGTCCCCACGAATTTTTTTCCAACCTTTTGGTATTTTTTCACTCATCTATACCCTCGCTTTCCGTTTCAAATGATATAAAATTAATTATAAGATTAATCAGTTGTTGTTTTTGCTCAGACGGGCTTGATGCTACAAGATAACAAAGTGCTGTTAATGTGTTATTATTAAATTTGACAAACAACTCTTCCATAGACATATTTTCATATAAAAACATCAAAAAAAGCAATGCTCCAATTCTTTTGTTCCCATCAACAAACGGATGATTTTTTATAATTAAATAAAGCAAATTTGCAGCTTTTTCTTCAAAAGAACGATATAACGGCACACCATCAAAAGTCTGATCAATAGTACTGAGAGCACTCTCCAAAAGCCCCCTGTCTCTTTCCTTTCCGAAAAGTTCAGATATTTCATTTTTGGAACTAAGAAAATTTCTTAATTCATTTATCGCCTGTAAGGCTTTATCAACTGTAATGCGCTTTCCTTTTTTGCCTTTTGTCTGAGGTTTAAGTTGGCCACTATCGTATTCTTCTATCCATCTCCATGTCTGAGCATATTTCTCTATAATTTCCAGTAATCCTTTAACTTCTGCTTTCGTGAGTGTCGGTGTCATAATATTTGTTTTAATGAATTTTATCGTCTGTTCAAGCTCTTTTAGTTTTTCTCCATTAATTTGTTTTTTGTTTATAGCGTAACCTTTTATCAAATAATTTTTTAAGACATTAGTTGCCCAGATTCTAAATTGTGTAGCTTTCTTTGAGTTAACACGATAACCTACAGCTATTATGACATCAAGATTATAGAAATTCATTTTTCTCTTTTTGCCATCAGCGGCAACCTGTTCCAAAATGGAACAGGTTGAATTTTCATTTAATTCGCCTGTTTCATAAATATTTTTTATATGTTTAACTATAGCAGGCCGACGAACATCAAATAACTCAGCCATTTTATGGGCATTAAGCCATATAGTCTCTTGCTTTATCTCAACTTCTATTTTTCGTTTCTTCTCTTGATAAATTACAATTTCGCTTTGTTGGCTCATCTTAATTCTCCTAATTTTTCTACAATTCTTAATCCTTCTTTATTAAATCTGTTCAGTCTTTGAAAGATTTTCGCATAGAAACTCCCTGCTCTGTAAAAGCATAAGGCAATTTTCTTCTTCCTCCTCGTTGTTTTTTCGATATCACAAATTGTGCTCAAATTCCTCAGGAAATCGTTTAATATTTCTTTTTGCAGCCTGATTTAGAACCCTCGTTTCAACTCCATATAATTCTGCCAAATCCACTTGAACTCCGCGAATAGTATGTATCTTTTTTTGAATTGTTTGTACTAAAACTAAATTTTTTTCATGCATTTTGCCCCTCATTCAGTTTTATCTTTTCTAAATTTTTTAGAATGAGTTTATTTAATCGTTTTTCTTCTTCTATTTGTTCCAAAAATTCAGATTTTAATTTTTGAAAACGCTCCTCAAAGTCAAAATCTTCCGCATCATCAGGCAATCCGACATATCTGCCAGGAGTAAGGACATAATCCAGTTTTCTTACTTCCTCAATAGTAGCAGATTTGCAAAATCCCTTTATATCTTCATATTGTCCATCCGGATTTTCCCAATTATGGTAAGTTTCTGAAATCTTCTTAATATCACTCTCAGTTAAAATCAAAGTCCTGCGATTAATAAGAGTTCCCATATTTCGAGCATCAATAAATAAAATTTCCTTTTTTCTATAATTTTTGTTTCTGTTAAAAAACCAGAGAGAAGCCGGAATTTGTGTGTTTAAAAATAATTTGCCAGGCAAGTTAACTATGCAGTCTACAATGTCATCTTCAATTATATTTTTTCGTAATTTATTGGCAGATTTCCATAATTGTTTTTCAAGAGAGTCATTAGTTTCCATATTTTTATTAGCCATATTAGAACTTCTCCATATGTTAGAATTTATGTTTCTCGTACAATATTTTTTTTATTAATATTAATAAAAAAAATTATAATATCAACTTTTTTATATAAGATATTTTTAGGGCGAATGGTTGTTCGTAACTACTTAATTCTCTACTCAACTTCATTATCCACCACTTTACCGTAGTCGAGCCTTAAGGCTCGACTACTACAATTATTTTAGGCGAATGATTATTCGCCCCTACATAAATGCCGGGACTGAAATCTCGGCTACAAAGTTTATACTGTATTGCACCGTCCCCATTCAATATTTGACATTATATAAAATAAGGCCTGAAGCAGGGGCTTTTTCACCAGCATAAGTCCTATCCTGTTTATTTAAAATCTCTTTTACAATTTTATGATTTTGCTGTAATTTATTAATTTTTAATATTGTACCAATAATATTTCTAACCATACCATAAAGGAAATGGTCGGCTTCAATGATAAACTCAACAAAGCGTTCTTTTTTAATTACTTTAAATTTGAGTATATTGCAGACAAAATTTGTTGTATCGTTATTAGAATTACTAAAGGACTTAAAATTATGTTTACCCCGGAAGTAATTCATAGATTTTTTTAAAAGTTTAAAATCGATTTTATGCGGATAAAAATAATGAAAATCGTTATAAAATGGGGAAGGTACAGGATAATTATAAATAAAATATTTATAAGTTCTGCTTTTTGCGGAAAATCTGGCACTAAATGAATCATCAACATATTTAATACTCTGGATTTTAATATCCCGAGGGAGGATACTGTTTAATTTAAACATAAGTTCAGATAAATTAAACTTTAATTGTTTATCAATTTTAAAGTTAGCGAATTGGTGAAGTGCATGGACGCCGGCATCAGTACGGCCTGCGCCGATCAATTTAATATTCGAAATACCTGTTATTTTTGAAACTGCATTTAAGATAGTGCCCTGTACAGTAGGTTTATCAGGTTGAATCTGCCAGCCGTAGTAATTTGTACCTTTATACGATATATCCAGAAGGATATTAAACATTTGAGATTACGAATTAGGTTCAGCGGGCTGTTCAGGTACAGGTGAGCCTTGAGGGTTATTCAACTTTTCCTGCAATTCGGTTATTTTCTGATTAATTTCGTCATACAGGTCTCGAGCCATATCAATAATAAGAGAAGGTTTATTTTTATTTGCTTTACCGAAACCGACCATTTTACTGACAATTTTTTTAGCATTTTCAAACAGTTGAATTTTCTGCGGAGAATCTTTTTCAAGATAAGACAATTTTAGAGTAAGGTAGCCAATAAGATAAAGAATACCTTCATAACCGTAATTATGATCTGTATCAGGTCCGAGATTCTTAATTCCGTCAAAAGACTCTTCAGCTTTTTCCTGTTTTCTCAGGACTTCATTATAGAACTGCAAAGCTTTTTTATAGAACAGGGTTTGCAAATCTCCGTAATCAGCCATAGGGTCTTCGACTTCGAGGTCACTCAAGAGCCATGCTGCTCTTAGCGAAGAGATAGCTTTTTTAACAGTAGGAGAAGCCCATTTATCGAAATAGTTATAACTTTCAATAGCGAGCACATAACTTGCAGCGCCGTGTTTCAAAGTTCTATTTTCTTCAAAATTAAGGAAACCGAATATTCTTTTTATAATACCGATTCTGCGTTCAGTATTCTGTTTAGCAAGATTAATACCATTAGGTTTTATTTTAGAGAAATCTTCTTTAAAAGCCGCATAATAGCATTTAGGGCATACAGTAACAGGGTATAAAAGCGGATTAACTTTGCCGTAGACTTTACTTGGTTCGTACAATCTTCGCAATTCAGGGGTAATACCACCGGCAATTAATCTTCCGCCGCCAGTAAACATTTCTTCTCTTTTAAAAGAGGTCCCGCAAACCGGGCAGGTAATCTCATTTTTTGAAAAAAAAGTCACTTTTTTCTTAGGAGCTTCTTCCATAACTATTCACCTTTTTTTAAATATTCAGTCAGGGACAAAGCAAAAAATCTACCGATTTTATCCCTTAAACTTATATTTTTATATCCGGAAAACATTTTAAGATTTCTCTGAAGAACAGAGAAACTGTTATGAAAATCTCTAACCAGGGAAAACTGTTCTACAGATTTCCGGATACCGGATATTCTTTTCAAAACATTAACAAACAGCACAGAGCCGAGCACAAGAAACAGGAAAAGAAAAATATTTTTTATATTAAGAGTCGAATTAAGCACATACAGATTAAACAGCAATAATAAGGAATAATTCAATAAAAAGAGCAACAAATATATTCTTCCCTGTCTATTAAGCAAAATCAGGACACAGCAAAACAGACCAAAAAGTATAAAAAGAAACATAAAATTTATTCTTCCGGTTTAAATTCTTCCTGAACAAGTTCAAGGATAGCCATTTCAGCGCTATCGGAATCACGATAACCGAGTTTAATAATTCTGGTATAACCGCCCGGTCTATTTGCGAATTTAGGACCAATTTCATTAAATAATTTAGGGATAACATCCCAGCCGCGCAATTTAGAAGCAACAATTCTTTTCTGGTGCAGGTTATTAATTTTAGCGCGGGTAATAATTTTTTCAGCGAACGGTTTTACCAATTTAGCCTTAGCGAGAGTAGTTTTAATTCTTCCGTGCAAAAACAAAGATTTCATCATATTAACGATAAGAGCATTTCTCTGATGCGGTAATCTATTTAATTTTAATCTTTTTTTACGATGTCTCATTTAAAAGCACCTCTCTATTAATTTTTGCATTAGCAAGGTCATCATCGGTCATACCGAATCTAAGTCCGAGTTTAGCAAGTTTATCGCGCAATTCATCAGCAGATTTTTTACCGAAATTTTTAGTTTTCAGCATATCAGCTTCAGTTTTTCGTACGAGTTCACCGATAGTTTTAATTTTAGCAGTTTCAAGGCAATTAGAAGCCCGGACAGAGAGTTCGAGTCTTTCTACAGGCATATTAAGTATCTGGTCAAGAGCTTCTTTATTTTCGTCTTCAGCAGATTCTTCTTCAAAACTATCGAAAATAGATTCATCGTTATCATTAAAATTAAGGAATAGAGCGAACATATCCTTTAAGATTTTAGCAGCCTGAGCAACAGCATCATCAGGAGTAACAGACTTATCAGTCCAGACTTCAAGGATAAGCTGTTCATAATCAGTTTTTTGTCCAACGCGAACATTTTCAACGCTATATTTAACTTTAACAATTGGAGAGAAGATAGCATCAAGAGGAATAACATTAACATCATTAAGCTGAACTTTAATTTCCTCAGAAGGCACATAACCTTTTCCTCTATCGACTTCGAAATCCATTACGATTTTAGCTTTATCATTCAAGGAAGCAATATAGAGGTCAGGATTTAAAATTTTAATATCGCTATCGACTTCCAGGTCACCAGCTTTAAATTCTTTTTTACCTTTAATTTCAACATGAACGACTTTTCTGTTTAATTCTTCATTCAGGCTCAATCTAACCTGTTTCAAATTAAGCAAGATATCAGTAACATCTTCTACCACACCGGGTATACCAGAAAACTCCTGAGAGACGCCTTCAATTCTGACAGCGGTAATAGCCACGCCCGGTATAGAGGACAACAAAGTCCTTCGCAAAGAGTTTCCGATAGTAGTAGCAAAACCTTTTTCAAACGGTTTTGCTATAAACTTTCCGTATTCTTCTCTTACTTCATCTCTCTCGAAGACAATACCAGAAGGGACTTTAAAATCTTTCAACAAATATTTTAAATCCGACATTTATGAACCTCCACAAATTTCTAAACTTTTGAATAAAGCTCAATAATGAGCTGTTCTTTAACAGGGACAATTATATCCTTTCTTTCAGGGATACGTTCAATTTTAGCGGACAGATTATCGCTATCAACAGTAATCCATTCCGGTAGAGTCAAACTTTCCAATTTACCTAAACTTTTCAAAATAGGATATAGTTTTCTGCTTTTTTCTTTAACCTGGATAACATCCCCGGCTTTAACCTGATAAGAAGGGATATTAACTTTTTTACCATTTACAGTAATATGGCCGTGCAGGACCAACTGTCGAGCCTGTTGTCTGGAAGAAGCGAAGAAAGCACGATAAACAACATTATCGAGTCGTCTTTCCAGCAAAGAGAGGAATATTTCACCAGTTGGGCCTTTTTTTCTATCAGCTTTATCAAATAAATTTTTAAACTGAGTTTCCATCAGGCCGTACATTTTTTTAAGTTTTTGTTTTTCACGAATCTGAAGCAAGTAGTTAGTAATTCTAGTACCGCGTTTTGGTCTCTGACCCGGCGGAAACTTTCTTTTTTCCAGAGCGCATTTAGTAGTAAAGCATCTATCACCTTTCAAAAACAGTTTAGTACCTGCTCTACGGCAGATTCTACATTTTGCACCAATTTCTCTTCCCATAAAAAATCATTACCTCCGTTTAAACTCTTCTTCTTTTTCTTGGTCTACACCCGTTATGAGGTATAGGAGTAATATCTTTAATAGATTTAACTTTAAGGCCTGCAGAAGCGAGGGCGCGGATAGCAGCTTCACGGCCGCCGCCCGGGCCTTTAACGAGAACATCAACTTCGCGCAAGCCAGCGATATCAATAGCGCGTTTAGCTGCGTCACTTGAAATAATCTGAGCAGCATAAGGAGTACTTTTTTTTGCGCCTTTAAAGCCCATTTTACCTGCACTTGACCATGAAATAACATTACCTTTCAAATCGGTCAAAGTGACAACTGTATTATTAAAAGTAGCCTGAATATGGGCAACACCTTCAGGAATATGTTTTTTTTCTCTTTTAACTCTTCTTGTTTTAGTTTTTTTAGCTTTTGCCAATTTATCACCTCTTCTATTCTAATTTTTATTAAGATGTAGTTTTTCGTTTTTTACCGCCGACAGCAGGACGAGGTCCTTTATGCGAACGGGCATTAGTATGAGTTCTCTGTCCCCGTACAGGTAAATTTTTAATATGCCGCCAGCCGCGATAAGAACTAATATCTTTCAATCGTTTAATATTCATTGCAATTTCAGTTCTCAATTCACCTTCAACTTTTCGTTTTTCAATTTCTTTACGCAAAACAGAGATTTCATCTTCAGTCAAATCTCTAATTTTTTTATCAGGGTCAATACCGGTAGCAGCAACAATTTTCTGTGCTGTTGATCTGCCAATACCGTATATATAAGTAAGCCCTATTTCTACGCGTTTGTTTTTAGGTAAATCTATACCTGCTATTCTTGCCATATTTATAACTCCTTAACCTTGTCTTTGCTTATGTTTTGGATTTTCACAAATCACACGCACAACGCCTTTGCGTTTAATAACTTTACACTTATTACAAATTTTCTTAACAGATGTTCTTACTTTCATTTCTCTTTTCCTCTCCTACAAAATTACTTATGTCTATAAGTTATTCTACCTCTTGTTAAATCATAAGGGGACAATTCAACAGTAACCTTATCACCGGGTAAAATTTTAATATAATGCATACGCATTTTACCTGATATATGTGCAAGGACAACATGTCCGTTTTCAAGTTCAACACGAAACATAGCATTAGGCAATGTTTCAATAACTTTTCCTTCTACTTCAATAGCATCTTCTTTCGGCATAACAGAACAACTCCTAAATAGTTAAAATTATCGGCTCACTGTCAGTAATAGCGATAGTATGTTCGAAATGGGCAGCAAGAGAACCATCTTCAGTAACAACGGTCCAGCCGTCATTCTGCACCATAACCTCGGCAGAACCCATAGTGACCATAGGCTCTATAGCAATGACCATACCCTCTTTAAGTCTTTTACCTGTTCCGGGGCGGCCATAATTGGGGACCTGTGGTTCTTCATGCAGTTCTTTACCGACGCCATGGCCGACATACGCACGCACTACATCATATCCGTAATCTTCAACATAAGACTGCACAGCATATCCTATATCACCTATTCTATTACCGGCAACAGCAGCCTTTATTCCTTTATATAAAGCATTATAAGTAACTTTCATTAATTTTTCAGCATCAGGGCTGACATTTCCAACAGCAAAAGTATATGCTGAATCAGCAATATAGCCGTTATATTTAACGCCCAAATCTATACTAACAATATCACCATCTTTCAAAACTCTTTCTTTAGCCGGTATACCGTGAATAACCTCATCATTAATAGATACACAGATACTTGCCGGGAAATCATTATATCCTAAAAACACAGGATACGCATTATGAGCAGTTATATTTTCATAAGCCAATTTATCAAGTTCAAAAGTAGTAATACCCGGTTTTATTTTTTCACCAATCATATTCAAAGTTTCCTTCAAAATCTTTCCGCTATCCTTAATTCTTTTAATTTCTGATTTAGAATAAATTATCTGTGCCGTATCAATTTCCTCCGATTTTACTCAAAACTGAATCAATATCATTAGCAATTTCGTCAACAGATTTAGTGCCGTCAATTTCAACGAGCAACCCCGAATCAGAATAATATTTCACCAGAGGTTCAGTCTGTTCTCTATATACTTTCAATCTATTTTTAATAGTTTCTTCTTTATCGTCATCGCGCTGATAGACTTCTCCGCCGCACTTATCACAAACGCCTTCTTCTTTAGGCGGATTATATTTCATATGATAAATAGCACCGCAATTTTTACAAACTCTTCTCAAGGAAAGCCTTTCAATCACAACATCATCAGATACATTTATAAAAATAACCTTATCAATTTTATCCGGTTTTAAAGCTTCAGTCAGGGCTTCAGCTTGAGGAATAGTTCTCGGAAAACCGTCCAGTATATAACCGTTTCGGCAATCATCTTTAGCCAATCTATCTTTAATAATACCGATAATAACATCATCAGGGACGAGTTCACCTTTCTCCATATACTCTTTAGCCTTAAGTCCGAGTTCAGTTTGATTTTTCACATTTTCGCGCAGAATATCACCGGTTGATATCTGAGGGATTTTATATTTATCAATAATTTTTTCAGCCTGAGTACCCTTACCAGCACCCGGAGCACCTAATAGAATAAGTTTCATAAGCTCAGTACCTCCTCCCGCGTAATTTACCTTTACTTAAGAAACCGTCATAATGTCTCATTAACAACTGACTTTCTATCTGTTTCATAGTATCAAGAGCAACACCAATAACAATTAGAAGTGAAGTACCGCCCATCATTTGAGCGAAACTAGCAGGGATACCCATCCAGATTCTAACAAGAGAAGGGAAAACAGCTACGAAAGCAAGGAAGAAAGAGCCCGGTAAAACAATTCTATTCAGAACCTTCTCAATATATTTAGTAGTATTATCACCCGGTCTGATACCGGGGATAAATCCGCCGAATTTTCTCAAATTTTCAGAAATATCTTTAGGGTTAAAAGTAATAGCAGTATAGAAATAAGTAAAGAAAATAATTAAAATAGCATAAGTAATCAAATATCCCGGGGTACCGGGAGCAAAAATCAGGGCAACTTTATTAAAGAAAGCATATTTTTTCCCGAGAAAAGTTGAGATTTGAGCCGGGAAAAGAATAATAGCAGAAGCAAAAATAATAGGCATAACACCTGCCGGATTTATTTTCAGAGGGATATGAGTAGACTGAGCGCCATAAACTTTTCTGCCTACAATTCTTTGAGCATACTGTACAGGCAGTCGTCTTTGTCCCTGTTCAATATATACAATAAAAGCGATCATAAGAACGAACATAGCGAGAATAATCAAGAGCGAAACAGGGTTAAACTCTCCGATTTTAACTTTCATAATAAGTTGAGCAACAGAAGCCGGGAACCGGGCAATAATACCTGCGAAGATAAGTAAAGAGATTCCGTTTCCAATACCTCTTTCAGTCATTCTTTCTCCGAGCCACATTAAATACATAGTACCGGTAGTCATAGTAAGGACAGTAAGCAAAGTAAATCCGAGAGTAGGGTTATAGACAACCGGGGAGCCGTCAGGAGCATGCATACTTTTCATCCATGCACTTAAGCCGTAAGCCTGAAGCATACAGATCAAGACAGTTAAATATCTAGAATACTGATTTATTTTTTTTCTTCCGAACTCGCCTTCTTTAGATAATTTTTCGAGGTAAGGGATAACAACAGTTAGAAGCTGCAAGATAATGGAAGCACTTATATAAGGCATAATACCGAGAGCAAAAACAGTAAACCGTTTTAAAGCACCGCCGGAGAACATATCAACGAGGTTAAGCAGCCCGTTTGAGTGCTGAGCGAAATAAGAGTTAAGGGCATTAACATCTATACCCGGGACAGGTATATGTGCGCCCACTCTAAAAATCACGAGAGCTCCAAGCACAAAAAACACTTTTTTTCTCAAATCAGGTACTCTAAAAATATTCATTAATTTTTCAAACATTATTTCTCCTGTTTATACTCTTTAATATCTAATTTTTCGTTATCGAGTTCAAGAATTTTTTTATTTAATTTTCTTTTTTCGTTAATAATATAAATTTTTCCGTTTTTAGCAAGTATTTTCTCAGCAGCGCTTTTAGAAATTTTATGAGTATAAACAGTAACGGGTTTAGAAATATCGCCGTTACCGAGTATTTTAATCATTTTATTTTTTCGTTTAGCGCTATTTCCGACTTTAACGAAATTAAGTTCCACCATTTTTTTAACATCAA
>CAYQNP010000026.1:0-4822 GCA_964418785.1 uncultured Spirochaetia bacterium
CCGGGCCAATTATAGTCCATACATTTTTTTAGTGCCTTATCAGTAATACCGCTTATTCTTTTTCCTATTATGGAAGAATATTTTTTTATAAAGTGATTAATCAGCAGAGGAATATCTTCTTTTCTATCTCGTAATGGTGGAACCTTTATCGTAAAAATATTAATTCGATAAAAAAGATCCTTTCTGAATTTATTGTTAGCAACTAATTCAGTTAAATTTTCAGAGGCAGATGATATTATTCTGACATCTATATTTTTTTCTTTATTAGAATGGAAGCATGTTATTTTTTTATCTTGAAGAATTCTCAACAATTTAGCCTGTATATCAAGAGGCAATCTGTCGATATTATCAAAAAAAAGGGTACTATTATCAGATGCTTCGAATATACATCTATGATATTTCAAGATTCTATTATTATGATGTGCATCATATCCGAACAAAATGTATTCAAGCAATTCTTTAGATGCATTACTGCAATCAACAGTATAAAAATTCATATCCCGTCGATTAGAGGAATAATGAATTGCATGAGCGAGTAACGATTTACCTGTTCCGCTCTCGCCTTCCATTAATACATTTATATTATATGATGCAACTTGTAAAATTTGCTTAAAAACATCTTTCATTACCCTGCTTTCCCCAATAATGTTATTAGGCTTATAGTCGTTTATAAGTTTTTGCTTCAGAGCAACATTTTCTTCTTTTGTAAACAGAATATCCAATTCTTTTTTTACAATATGATATAACTCATCTAATTCAAACGGTTTAAGTATATAATCTGCTACTCCTATTTTAAAAAGTTCTCTGGCAGAATCAATTGAGCCGTAACCAGTAATTATTATGATAACAATATTTTTATCAGCCTCAAATATTTTTTTTGCAATTTCAACACCATTTTTATCCGGCAAATATAAATCAAGAATTACCACTTTCGGCCGCACAGATTCAAATTTTCTAATACCTTCAAGTCCGGTTGTTGCAGTATAAACCTTAAAATCATGTGCAGAAAAAAATTTTTTTAAAGAAACATTAATACTATTATCATCATCTATTAATAATACAGAATATTTTTTCATATCCACATATTATTTAATAATTAACTGAAAAACATAATTTTTCTCTTCTGTAAGAAGCTTTTTTTCTGCATTAATTAATTTGAAAACCATATCAAAAAACAGCAAATTCATCTTACAATGTTTCTGAACAGGATTAAAAAATATTTCATCAAAAATCTTTTCAGGATCAAAAAGCTCATTTGCCGTGTAAGTATAATAGAAGTTAATGAACAGCGTATTTTTTTTATAAACTGCTTCAAGTTGTAAAATGTTTTCCTGATTAGCAAATTTAAGTAATTCAAAAATAATTACCAGGAACATCCGCTCAGTCATATCTGCAATACTTTTTACAACTAAATGCTCATTCATACTAACTTTAAAAAGTTCTTCAATGTTAATAATATTAGTCTGCAAATTCACAACTATGTTTTCTATAATTTCGTTGAAAGAAACTTCTTGCAAAACTATTTCTTCTGTATTTTCATATTCAAGTATATCTGATACATTACGCATTATAACTTCCATATAATGCGCATTAAACAGTATTTCATTTAATATTTCCCTGGTGTCATTATCTACATTTCCGACATATCCTTTCGTCAATAACTCTATATTTGAGAACACAGCTGTTAAAGGACTTCTCAACGAATGAATAAATGTTTGTATAAAATCTTTCATTTTCCAGCCTCCCTTATAATTATTCCACCTTATTAATTTCGGCAGTTTTTATTTTAAGTTCACTATAACCTAAACTTTTTAACTTCTCAATTATATTTTCAGTTAATACAGTATCTTTTGTATATAAAACCATATTGTTAAGCATTACATTTTCTCCTAAAATCATTCCTGCTCTCAACTCATTTATAGATAAAACTTTGCCGGCAACTGCAGATCCAATCTTAGGTGCACCGGATATTTTCCGAATTATAGCACCAGTTTTCTCGCGAACTTCCTTTTTCCTCTCATCTTTTTTAGTAGTTATTTCTATTTCTTCGCCTAAAGCTTTTTTTATTCTCTTTATTAATTGTTCCTGTTCAAATGGTTTTACAATATAATCTGCTACGCCTATTTTATTCAATAGGATAACATTATCAACATTATTAAAAGCTGTTAAAACTATAATTGGTATATTTTTTAAATCCGCATCCTGTTTAATTTTATTTATAGCGGTTTTGCCATCCATAATAGGCATATTCAAATCAATTATAATTAAATCAGGCTTTTGCTCGCGAGCCATCTTAATTCCCTGATAGCCGTTATTTGCACTCCGCACAGAATATCCGTAATAATTTAATAATCGCTTTAAAGATACAGTAACAAAATACTGATCATCTATAACTAAAATATCTTTCATTGTTTATTATCCAGCACCTCCCGTATTTTATGTAATATTTCATCCAGATTAAAAGGTTTTTGAATAAAATTTACATCTTTAGGTAAAACTGTATTTTTTGTAAGGATATTATCTGAATATCCGGACATATAGATCACCTTAAAATTTTTACTAATTCCTGAAAGTTTTTTATGTAATTCAACACCATTCATTTCCGGCATAATTATATCAGATAAAACTAAATCTATTTTATTCTCTTTAAATAATTTAATAGCTATTAACGGATTAGGTGTGCTGTAAACAGTATATCCATTTTGTTTAAGAACTTTTTCAATTACACGTCTTACAGAAGCTTCATCTTCCACAAGTAAAATTGTTTCAGAACCTTTAATACTTTTAGACTTAAATTTCAAATTTTCATCATTTATCTTTTTAGTGTGGGCATATTCTTTTGAAGCTGTTGGGAAATAAATCTTAAAAGTTGTTCCCTTGCCTTCTTCACTATAAACATAAATAAAACCTTTATTCTGCTTAACAATTCCATAAACAGTAGAAAGTCCAAGACCGGTACCATGTTCTTTCGGCTTTGTTGTAAAAAAAGGTTCAAAAATATGTTCTTTTATCTCATCAGACATTCCCAACCCTGTATCAGAGATAGTAAAAACAACATAATCGCCCTTATGCAATTCAGGATGATTAATTAGATATTCATCTGTTAAAGAAACATTTTTTGTTTCAATAAGAATCGTACCGCCGCCGGGCATTGCATCTCTGGAATTTACAACTAAATTCATTATTATTTGCTCAATTTGATTTGGATCCATCTTTATTTTCCATACATTTTTATCCAGATTATATTCAAACTTAATATCTTCTCCAACTACTCGAGACAAAATATCATTCATTTGAACTATCGCTTTATTTATATTCATTACTACAGGTTTAATAAGCTCTTTTCTGCTAAACGCCAATAATTTTTTTGTCAAAGCAGCACCTCTTTCAGCATCATCTTTAATTGCATGTAATTCTTCTGAGAATTCATACTTTTCAGAAGCATTTTTTAAAACATAATCAATGGTATTAATTATAGCAGTTAAAATATTATTAAAATCATGTGCTATCCCTCCTGTCAATTTCCCAATAGCATTCATTTTTTGAACCGTTAATAAAAGTCTTTGCATTTCTCTCATCTCTGTTACATTTTCACCGGTAAAAATGATATACTTTATATTATCAGTTTCTTCTTCTTTAACACAACTAACCCCCCAATAGATAGTTAATTCAGAACCATCTTTAGCATACATAACAGTTTCATATTTTTTATTCATTATATCATTCGCTATTATCATATCTTTAACTACATTTTTGTTTTTTACATATTCCCAGATAAAATTTCCTATTAATTCTTTTCTCGTGTAACCTGTTACAGAGACTGTATAATCGTTGACAAATAATATTCTTCCTTTTGGATCTAATGTAACAACAAGATTCTTTGTTGCATTAAATATCGCTTTAGTATACTTGTTATCCATAAGTAATTCATATTCTATCTTTTTTCTCTGTGTAATATCAATTCCAATAATTAATACTCCGTTTTCATCTTTTATATTTTTATGAATCTCTATTTTTTGAAAATACATATATTTTACTTGATTATCTTTTGTTATAATTTTCTGTTCAAAGACTGCTTCATTAAGGAAAGAATCTATATTTTTATGAAAATAATCTGCTTTTAGTTTCCCCACAACATCTCCGCCTTTATATCCGGAAATAATTTCAGCACCTGTATTCCAGATTAAAATATCTTTTTCATAATCTATCATTTCTATCCATATTATCTTTGTGTCAATTATATTTAACAAAAAATTATTAAGTCTTTCTAATTGCAGTTCTCTACTTTTCTGTTCTGTTATATCTTCCAGATAACAAATAAGATATTTTTCCTTAAAATACACAAATGGAACAACTGTGATATTAAAATAGACTTTACCGTTATACTTATGCAAAAACATATATGTATTGCGGTTTGTAACAGTCTTATTTTTTTTGATAGCTTCTGTGATAGATGCTCGCACCCCACACTCAGAACAATGCGATGTATAACCACAACGCTGGTTTTCATTAAGTGCATATACACAATTTAAAGCATTTCCTAAAGGCACATTATATCTCTTATTACTGTCACTCATTTTTAATGATGCATTATTCATATATATTACATTAAAATTATAATCAATAACTATTGAAATAACAGGAGAATTTTCGAGAATTGCTGCCAGAATTTCAAATTCACAATTGTGTGGATCCATATTCTATATATTATTAATAGAAAAAATAAAGTCAACCTTATGTTTTAAATATGTTGTCGATGAGCCAATAGAAAGGGGACGGTGCAATACTTTATTAACTTTTTGGTGCAAATAATTATTTGCAC
>CAYQNP010000027.1:0-2944 GCA_964418785.1 uncultured Spirochaetia bacterium
TCATTACTCAAGAAATTCACCCATCGGCGAGGCAATTGATGAGGATTTTCAATTTTTAAGACTTTTCCGTTTTCAATTAGTTGCGTAAAATTTCTGTCGGTTAATTTCATAAGTTGAGTATCATTAATTTCTCTGTAAAAGATAATACCGTTTTTAACTTTTTTAACTTTACCGTTAAACTTGATCAACTGTGGGACAATTTTTTTAGCCATAAAAAACCTCCTATATTTTCTACAAACGTTTGTATAATTATATTTTTTTTATATTCCTCTTATCAGTGTATACTTTATTACACCTAATTTCTTATAAAAGTTTAAACCTTTTTTTAAAAAAGTCAAGTTTTTTTCTCAATTTTTTTATCTGCCGGTTTTAAAAATGTCTTGACTAAAAAAAGAGAATGATTATTATATTTTATATGAAAAAAATATTTATATCTGTTTTATTTATTCTAACTCTAATTCAATGTGCAACTAAACCGGAAATTATAAGGACTTACATTCCATTTACAAATGAAACAGTAACATCCGCAACAAATAACATAGCAATTATAAAGATAAACGGCATAGAAATACACATTAAATATTTAAATAAAATAGAGCTGCAGAAACTTGCCGAGAAAAACAATCCATATCTTGACAGCAATGAAGCTCCTCTATTGACAACTTTCAAAATAACAATTTATAACAACAGAGACACCAAAATTGAATTTGAGCCTAAAAATGCAATATTATTAGACGGCCTCGGCAATCAATTCAGTTCATTAACTTACGATATGTTCAAAGAGCTTTATCCTTCCACTGTTTATAAAGAATACCAATACTCATTTATATTTAACAGATATTATATGGAAGAACATTACACAGACGATTATTACAAACGCGGGAAAGCAGGGAAGACACTATTTAAAGGCGGGAAAATATATCCAAAAGTTCATGTTACCGGGATTTTAGCATTTCCGCGAGTAAGTGCAAAAGCACGGGAAGTAACATTAGTTTTGCCGGATATAAAATTTTACAATAAAAATAAAGAAATAGTTGACACTAAAGAGATAGAGATTAAATTTAAACAAAAGTTAGTAAGGACAAAATAAACGGGATGTAGCGCAGACGGCTAGCGCGCATGGTTCGGGACCATGAGGCCGCGGGTTCAAGTCCCGCCATCCCGAATTTTTTTTTATGAAATCAGTTAATATTACAGTATCTGGCAGAGTTCAAGGTGTGGGCTTCCGATTCTTCACTCAAAGTACTGCTGTAAAACTTAAAATTACCGGATGGGTAAAAAATCTATCCAATGGCGATGTGGAAATTTATGCTGAAGGGAATGAAGAAACCTTAAAAAATTTTATATTAATTATTAAAAAAGGACCTCCTTTAAGCCGAGTATTAAATATAGAGGAAGTTTGGTCTGATATTCCTGAACGGGAATTTAACAGTTTTACAATAAAGTACTATTGAGTGAGTTACTATGAATTATAAAAACCTGGTTATTATACTGATGCTGCTTATTTTTTTCACACATCTGAATGCAAAACCAAGAAGAAGATATGTAAGATTAAAAAAAGGAGAGACTCTCTGGAGAATATCTCACAGATATAAAATACCGGTAGAAACTTTAAAAAGAATAAACAACATTAAAGACATATCGAAACTTAAAGTGGGTCAAAAAATTTACCTTTACAAAAAATCAAAAAAACGATATAAAAAACAAAAAATTAAAAAAAGAACGAATCTGCACATAAAATTAAAATATCCGGTTAATGGAACAATTGTAAGTGATTTTGGGAAAGGAGAAAATCTCACGCAATTAAACGGCATTGATTTTAAAACAAAAAAGCACTCCTATGTACGCGCAGCCTACTCCGGTATAGTGAAATACACAGGCAAAATCAGAGGATACGGGAAAGTAATTATTGTCCAGAGTTCAAAAAATATATCAATGATATACGCAAATCTCGATAAAATTTTTGTTAAGAAGAATCAAAAAATAGTAAAGACTCAGAAGTTAGGGACTGTTGGAAAAAGCAGTATCTGCAAAGATTATGTACTCCATTTTGAACTGCTAAGCAACGGTGAACCTATAAATCCTAAAAAATACTTTGATTAAGAGGAGATATTATGGAAGATTTAAAAAAACTAATTAAAGATGTTCCGGACTATCCCAAAAAGGGCATAATATTTAAAGATTTGACAACATTATGGAGAGAGCCGGGATATTTCAAGAAAAGCATTGATGCCATTGCAGAACATTACAAAAATATCAAAATAGACAGGATAGTCGGGCCTGAAGCAAGAGGTTTTATTATTGGTGCTCCTCTTGCATACGCTCTTGATACAGGTTTTGTTCCTGTAAGGAAAAAAGGAAAACTACCGCGGGAAACTATTTCAGAATCATACGATCTGGAATACGGTTCTGAAACTTTATATATGCACAAAGATGCTATTGAAGAAGGCGAAAATATACTAATAGCTGACGATTTAATTGCAACAGGCGGCACTTCTCTTGCAATTGCAAATATGGTAAAAAAATCCGGGGGAAATGTAATAGGTTTTGCGTTTCTTGTTGAACTGACATTCTTAAACGGAAGAGAGATATTAAAAGATTTTGATGTATTTTCTTTAATAAAATACTAAATTTATTAAAGTTTTTTTTTATATGTCGATAAGTAAAACAGATTGTAGGATTGTAAAGATAAAAGAAAGGGTAACAAATCGCGGTTTGTAGTACTTAAATTGTGGTTAGCCAGGTATCTATTGGGCATGGGTGCCTGGCTAAAATTTTATTTGACTATTTATTTTAGTAATATATATTTTTAGGTAAAGATTATGAAGAAAAAAAATTATATAATAAAATCTGCAAAAATTGTTACTCCGGCGGATATTATTGATAACGGAAGTCTTGAAATTAAGAACAAAAAAATTTCCCGGATAAATCAATTAGGAATTTC
>CAYQNP010000028.1:0-9491 GCA_964418785.1 uncultured Spirochaetia bacterium
CAGATATAAAGAGTTATATCCTGTAGAAATAAAGAGTACTGAAAGATACAGTAAACTAAAGATAGGAGGAACACCATTATATAAAAGTGAAGAACTCGGGGAATATATAGGATATAAAAAATTTTTTATAAAAGATGATTCTTTAAATCCGTCAGGTTCATTTAAAGACAGAGCATCAATTATAATATTAATAAATGCGCTTAAAAATAATATAAAAACAATCACAGGAGCATCAACAGGGAATGCAGCATCATCGCTGGCATGTTTGTCTGCTTCTTTAAATATGAACAATATTATCTTTATTCCGAAGACCGCACCAATAGCAAAAGTTGCTCAGCTTCTCATATTTGGAGCAAATATAATTATGGTAGACGGAAATTACGATGCTGCTTTTGAGCTGTCAGTCAAAGCAACAGAAAAACTCGGATTATACAATCGGAACACAGGCTACAATCCTCTTACCAGAGAAGGAAAAAAATCCGCTTCATTTGAAATAATAGAACAGATGGATTTTAAAGTTCCGGACTATGTATTTGTTCCAATGGGAGATGGAAATATTATAAGCGGTGTCTGGAAAGGATTTAAAGACTTTTACAATCTTAAATTAATAAATAAACTTCCAAAATTAATAGGAGTCCAATCACAGAAGTCTTCTGCAATTGCAAATGCATTTATAAACAAATCAAGAATAAAGAAAGTAAAGGCAACGACCATTGCAGACAGTATATCCGTAGACTTGCCGAGAGACGGAGAATTTGCATTGCAGGCTTTAAAAGAATCCGGAGGACTGGCAGTAAAAGTATCTGATAAGGACATATTAAATGCACAGAAATTACTTGCGTCAAAACGGGGAATTTTTGCTGAGCCGGCAGGAGCTACAGCGTTCGCAGGTCTGCTTAATACTCTGGAAAATAAATTAATAAACAAAAATAAAACTTCTGTAATACTAATTACAGGAAACGGATTAAAAGATATAAACACTGTAGTTAAAAATACTAAAATGCCGAAAATTTTCTCACCTGATAAATCAAATTTATGGTTAAAGGAGGTAAAAAAATATGCTGTTTGATAAAAGCAAAGTAAAAAAAGTATATATGGGCAGATTAGAAAACCAGGATGATCTATTAGAAAAAATTTCCGAATTTATAAATAAGAAGAAAATAAAAAAAGGGTTTATATCTATAGTCGGGGCTGTGTCTGAAGCAACTATCGGATACTATGATCAGATAAAAAAAGAATATAAAAGTAAAACAATTAAAAAATCAATGGAAATAGTATCAGCAACCGGAAACATATCAATAAATAATAATGAACCTTTTCCGCACATACACATTGTTCTGGCAGATAAAACTTTAAACACAGTAGCAGGACATCTGTTCCCGGGCACCAAAATATTTGCAGCAGAATTCACAATTATAGAATTTACAGGAAAAGATTTAATAAGAAAACCGGATGCAATTACGAAATTAAATTTATGGGGTTAGAAATTTTATAATTTAAAATCAATTTTGTACATTGTTCCAACAGAAAAATTAAGGAAATTATTTTCACCGAAAATTTCATCAGTGTCGCTGTAAATAAGATAAGTATAAGAGAAAGATAACACGAGCCACCATTTATCCGTTAAAAAATAGTCTGTTTCTATTATAATCGGCAGACTTAAAACAGGCGGCAAAAACCCGGATTGCTCCTCTGTTGATATATAAGAACTCGGAACACTCTCATAAGTATAAGAATTTTTTTTATATAAAAAAGAATATATTAATCCGCTTGAAATTCCGAGATAAAGCCGCTTTAAAAATTTATCCTTAGAATGAAATAACTGCTCATTAAGATAAAGAGTGTAATTTAATAAAAAACCAAAAGAATAATTATAAAAACTTTCATCTTTAATATAATTTACCGTTACAACTCTGTTATTTAAAATATCATTAAAAGGTTCTGAAACATTAGAAGAAAATTTATTATACAAAAATTCAACATTAATTTTATATGCAAAATTTTTACTAAAGAACGACCTGTAATATGTATCAACACCGAAACCTGTTGTCTTTTCAGAAGTTCTGTTTAAATAACTCTGATTATAAATTAAATTAAAACCGATAAAATTATCTTTTATATTATTCTCACCTGACACCTGCAAAGCATTAAAAAAAAACAGCAAAACTATTATTTTATTAATTAATCTCATTTTACTTTTCTTATAACAATATTATCAATTAACCTTGCTTTTCCCAGATGAACGGCTAATGCTATAAGCACATCCCCCTTTATTTTTTTTAACTCAGCAAGTGAATGAGCATCAACGATTGCAATATAATCTATATCTTTATTTTTTATTATATTCCCGCTCAGCAGAATATTTTTTATATTTTTTTTAATCACATCACTGTTTTTTACATTTTCATATTTAATTAATTGTTCTGCTGATTTAAGAGATTTATAAAGCAACAAAGCTTCCTTGCGTTCTTGCTCATTCAAATATTTATTTCTTGAACTTAGAGCAAGGCCGTCTTTCTCTCTTACAGTAGAAACCCCTTTTATTTTGATATTAAGATTTAAATCTTTAACCATTTTATTTATAATTACAAACTGCTGATAATCTTTCAGACCAAAGTATGCTGTATCAGGCTGAACAATATTGAACAGTTTTAAAACAATTGTAGCAACTCCTTTAAAATGTCCCGGCCTAAACTTGCCGCACAAAATATCAGATAAATCTTTCACTTCAACGAAAGTCTTATAACCTTCAGGATAAAGTTTTTCCGCTGTAGGTGCAAAAATAATATCTACTCCAAGATTTAAACAATTCTCTTTATCTTCTTTAAAAGTTCTCGGATAATTTTTATAATCCTCATTAGGCCCAAACTGAGTCGGATTCACAAATATGCTTACTACAACTATATCGTTCTCTTTTCTTGCCTTTTTAATTAATGAAAAATGGCCGTTATGGAGCGCACCCATTGTAGGAACAAATCCTACGCTTTTTCCTCTTTTTTTTAATTCTTTTATAATATTAGTTAATTTCTCAGGTGATTTTATAATTTTTATTCTATTTTTCATCACCAAGCTCCACATCTATGAGAAATTTTTTAAATTCATTCTCGTCCATTTTCGTACTGTTTATATTCTTCGGAAATTTATTTTGCTCTACATCTTTCTTATAAGAATCAACAGCCTTTTTTATTATTCCGTATAAATTTGCATATACCTTAGTATGCTTCGGCACAAAATCTTTATTCATTCCGAGAATATCATCTATCACCAGCACCTGTCCGTCACAATATTTCCCTGCTCCGATTCCTATTGTAGGAATAGAAAGTTTTTCAGTAATTACTTTTGCGGTCTCTTCAGTAATACCTTCAAGCACAACAGCAAAAACACCTGCTGCTTCAAGTGCATAAGCCAAATCCAGAATTTTTCTTGCATCTTCTGCTGTTTTCCCCTGTATTTTATATCCGCCAAGTTTATATATTGACTGAGGTGTGAGCCCAATATGTCCCATTACAGGAATATCAGCCTCAACTATTTTCTTTATCAGTTCAATATTGTTAAAACTGCTCTCTATTTTTACACCCTGTGCTTTTGTTTCTTTTAATACCCTTCCGCAATTATGTATACTTTCACTAACTGTGCCGTTACAGCTTAAAAACGGCATATCAACAACTAAAATACTATTCTCTATTCCCCGTGATACAGCTTTACTTACAACAAGCATCTCTTCAAGAGTTACAGGTAATGTTGTCTCATATCCCAATTTTACCATACCGTAAGAATCACCAACCAGTATTATGTCTATACTGCTCTCATCTATTATTTTTGCAGTTATATAATCATAAGCTGTAAGCATGGTAATTTTTTCTTTCTTAAATTTTTTTTCTTTTAGAATATTTATATATTTTCTCATAGTATTTAATTTAACCTGTTATTTTTTTTATTCAAGATATATTTTTAAAAATATTATATCTCATTGTATCAAAAAAAACAGACAGGTCTACATTATGCACTTCTACATCTTTTTTACACACAATATGAACCGGGGCAAAGTTAATAATCCCTTTTATACCTGCAGCCTGTAATCTTACGGCAATATCATTTGCAACATCAGCAGGTGTTGTTATAATACCCACATCTATATTATTTTCTCTCACAGTATTTTCTAATTGTTCGAGTGCATAAATTTTACTGCCGTGAATTCTTTTACCTATTAAATCAGGATTAACATCAAAACCGCAAATTATATTAATTTTTGTTTTTGAAAATATTTTATAACCGAGCAAAGCAGAACCCAGATTTCCCACACCGATTATAACAGTATTCATTTTTTTGTTCATCAAGAGAAACTCGCATAAAATATCATACAATTTTTCGACATCATACCCCGAGCCGGGTTTTCCTAATTTCCCTATATAAGATAAATCTTTTCTTACCTGTGCAGAATCAATATTAAAATGTTTTGCAATATCGGCAGATAATATCTTGGTTACACCTGCGCGTTTTAAATCATTAAGATATTTTGAATAAACTATTAAGCGTTCAATTGTTAAGTCTGAAATTTCATTTTTCTTTTTTATTTTTCTTTGAATTAATTTTTTTTGAATTCCTTTCTTCATTTTTTCTTTTTCTGTTTAGCCTGCTTTTTCTTGTCTGCAGCTTCCATATCCTGTTCAAGTTTCTCTTCCCATATTTTTATGTTTTTCTTAAGGTTGTTCGCTTCATCACCTTCTTTAAATATGTTCTCAATCCGCATTAACACAGATAGGAATTTAATAGCATTTTTCATTTCTGAAGGATCCTGAGTAGATAATTCATATTTTTCCCGTAATCTGTCAGCAACTCTGCGCAGATAAGTCTTAACGAATCTTATTGTTTCCATTCTCTCAGCAAAACCTTCTATTCTCGGATCCATTTCTCCTTGAATCTTTTTATAGTCCACAAGATTTTTACACACTGTTGCAGCTCGAGCATCAAGATCTACGAAACTCCATTTCCACTTAGAATTAGGTCCAAACCTTTCTTCAACAATCTGGATAACTTCTGCTATTTTCTTTATTAATTTATACCGTTTCACATCATCTAATTTCTTGATCTTTTCTAATGCTTCTTTATTCTCTGTTAAAGGTGCATCTATATAAGTTCCGACTATCTCTTCCAATACAGATAAAAACTTATAACACAGTTTTCGTGCTTTTTCAAGGTACCCTTCATTTTTTATTCCTAAGATTTCAAGACTCAAATCACTTATTTTTGTATAAATCAGAATTATATTCATATATAAATTTGCAACTGTAAGTCTTTTATAATATGCAAGTGGATCATTTTTTGCAATATCTATCTCTAATTTTTTTATTTCATTATTTATCTCTTCAGCTTTTTCTTTCAGCGGAGTACTTTTTTCAGCAAACTGTGCTTTTAATTCAGCAGATATTTTACCCATTTTTCAATCCTCTCTCTTATATAATTAACGGCATTCCCCCATTAATTCTTTATAATAATATTTTAAGCAGTCGTGTTTACGATATTACCTTTTTCACCCGTCTGCTCCGCGCTTTGAGAATTTGCTTCTGTTTCTCTCTTTTCAGTATTAACTTTAGGACCTGCTACACTCTGTCCGTATATCTGTTCCTGCGATATGTAAACATTATTATTTGTATTTATCTCCATAAAGCCGTCTTCCTTTTTTGAATATTATAGAACATATAATAAATATTTCAAGTTTTTTTTTATGATTCGAAATTATAAAAAAGTCCATAAAGGAGGTGTTTAATATTAGTTATAGAAAAAAAACACGGAAGTATAAAAAAATACATCAAGGAGGAGTCAAATGATTATTAATCACAACCTAAGTGCTATTTATGCACAAAGAGTTTTAAAGTTTAACCATTGGGAAGTTGACAAAGACATAGAAAGACTTTCCTCTGGTAAAAGAATCAATCGAGCCGGTGATGATGCATCCGGACTTGCTGTGTCTGAAAAAATGAAAACACAGATTAGAGGATTGCGTCAGGCAGAACGAAACACTGAAGACGGTATGTCTTTTATCCAGACTGTTGAAGGTTATCTCGATGAAACTCAAAGTTTACTCCAGAGAATACGAGAACTTGCAGTACAGTCTTCAAATGGTATTTATACTGCAGAAGACAGAATGCAGATTCAAGTAGAAGTTTCAGAATTAATCGATGAGATCGACAGAATAGCATCTCAAGGACAGTTCAACACAATGATAATGTTAACAGGAAGATTTGCTGATCCTGCCAAAGGCGGCATACCAACCGCAAGTATGTGGTTCCATGTAGGCGCAAATATGGACCAGAGAGAACAGGTTTTTATCGGCACTATGAACTCTCAAGGTCTTGGTTTGAAAAGTCCTATCGGGAACCCTGCTACTGCAACATTCATAAGTATAAGCACACCGGGTAAAGCAAATGCTGTTATCGGCTTGATTGACAAAGCATTAATGAAACTCTCTAAACAGAGAGCAGATCTGGGCGCATACTACAACAGACTTGAATATACTGCTAAAGGGCTAATGGTTGGTTATGAGAACATTCAGGCAGCTGAATCCAGAATTCGAGATGCAGATATGGCTGAGACAATGGTCAAATTCGTAAAAGACCAGATACTTGTACAGTCAGGTACTGCTATGCTTGCTCAAGCCAATATGAAACCTCAATCAGTTTTAAAACTGTTAGGCTAAAAGCACCTCCCTTATAATGAACTTTATTTATAAAAGGCTGTCTTTATGACAGCCTTTTTTTATTGCCAGAGAAATTCTTTTTTATTTAATTCCTTTATAAATTTCGGCGGTTTTTTATTAAGTTTCTTCCCACTTAAAATCAATTCATACTTTTCTAAATAATCTTTTGCCATTTTCATTGAATTAAAATTATCCCCGGCATATTCATGACATACTTTTCTGTTATATTTGTCAGCATTTAAAACAGCATCTGCTAATTCTTCAGATTTGTTTGAAAGAAACCCGACTTCTGAAGAAATCAGTTCTGGTAAAGAGCCGTAAGGAGTACCAAAAACCGGACACCCCATATATAAACTCTCTATAACAGCCAATCCCATAGGCTCATTCCATAATACAGGAAAAATTAACCCTTTTGATTTATTTAATAATGCGGCTTTTTTCTTGTCATCCACCATGCCGTGAAAAATTATTCTTGGGGAAAATGTAAATCTTATCCCTCCGCTTAAATTAAATCTATACCCGCCTAATACATGTAATTTTTCATTATGCGTCTTTAAAATAACCTCTATAGCACCTTTTAAATTCTTCTTTCTTATAGAAGCCTTTCCTAAAAAATGAAAATATAATCTTTTATTGTTTAAATCAGGAGTGCCGTATCTATCCCAGTTAAGACCGTTATAGACAAAAGATTCAGACCCGTGCCTCAAAGCATGATTGCGGGATACAAATACTGTATTTAAATCAAACACTTCATTCTCTTTTCCATTACCGTGAATAGTTACTATATACGGCTGTTTAATTTTCTGTGCCGGTTTTGCATGAAAATGAACTATATCTATATTGTCCGGTATCTGTTCTTGTAACGGTTTGTGGAAATCATATTCTATTAATTCTGCAAAATCACATTCTGAACCTTTACTTACCAGGCAAAAAACTTTATGCCCTAATTTTGCCAATGCTTCGCCAAGATAAAAAAGAACCCTTTCTGTCCCGCCATATTTCTTTGGCGGAATTACTGCAGGATGCACCAGTAATATATTCATTCCTTCTCTCTCTATACTGTTATTTTTTTAAATCTTAATATATTCTAATAATATATCAAGCAAAAAATCAACTATATTGAATTTTTAAACTTGACTTATTATTTTTATTTATATATGATATTCTCTATGAAAAAAATTATAATTCTTATTTTTTACTTTCTGTTTTTTACTAATTTACTTTATTCAGAACAGACTTATTCTATTATTGAAAGTTCGTTTATCAATATAAACAATATTAAAGATAATAATATCCATACTTTTTCAATATCAGGGGATATTAACAATGCAGAACAGCAAATAGTATTGAATCTAAAAAAAAGAAAATATATAAAACAAATTCACATAAAATTTACAGGCAAAATCAAAAAAATTCCTATACGCATATTAGGCAGTGATGATTATATAAACTGGAAAATGTTCAAAAAAGTCTATATCTTAAAAAAAGATTTAGTAATTAAAATTAATAATTACTCTGCACGATTTCTTAAAATAAATATTCCACAAAACATAAAACCTGCTACATCAGAACTTAAATTAAAAATATCAGAATTAGATATCGATTATTCTTATAATATAAAGCCCAAAATATTTAATGTGAAAATTTTAAACATTACAGAGCATACTATAACTTTTATATGGAATACAGATTATGATACATTCGGACAGATAAGATACGGAAGAGATGTTAATAATATAAATAATGTGAAAACTGAATTTGCATTTACAAAAAAACATAAAATCACAATAGATAATTTACTAAAAGGTACTAAATATTTTTATCAGATAATAAACCTGACAGCGGAACAGAAAGTTATTTCCACTCCTTTAAAATCATTTAAAACAAAAGGAATACCTCTGCCGGAAATTGTATCGGTTAAAATTTTAAAAAAATATTACAATGGTGCAGATTTTGAAATAATTGCCAATGTTAAAGTAAAACTACGAATTTTTTATAATGGAAAAAATAAAAAATATAATACACTAAAAAGGAAACACTTAATAAAACTAAGAGGACTTGAACCGCAGAAAGAATATCATTATAAAATAATAATAAGTGATCAATTTAACAACACATTTATTAAAGAAGGCGATTTTTCCACTGCAGAATATAACATTGCTCTTAATAAAAAGGTTTACGGTACTTTTAAAAATAAATACATTGGAGATAAATTTTCTTTAAAAGGAGATATATTAAAACGAGTAACTGACGGAATCTTTACTTATAAATCCGGAATGGCTGTTTCATTTGATCCTGCTGTAAGTGATCAATATGTAATTATCGATTTAGGCAGTAAACAAAAAATTAAAAATATTATTACATACTGGCGAGCGCTTGCTTATCCCTATTTTTATTATATATTTTTCAGTAATGATATGAAGAATTGGCACAGATACAACTCAATTATTAAACTCACAGATAATAAACGCAAAAGAATTAAAGGAGCAGGAATGCCGCTCATTATTGAAAATACTAAAATAAATAATATTTCTGCAAGATATGTAAAAATTTTTATCCCTAAAGGTACTCCTTACTTTAAAAAATTCAAATTTTATAAATTTATACAACTTGTTGAAGTAAAAATATCAGGGAAATGGAATAAATAATGCAAAAAAATGCGCTGTTTTAAAAATATAATAATTAAGTGCAACTCAAACATTGAAATGTATAAAAAATACTCATTTTTAAAAACAATGAAAAATTATTCATATTACAAATTTTTTTTATTTCAAGTATTATAAGAATTATAACA
>CAYQNP010000029.1:0-2873 GCA_964418785.1 uncultured Spirochaetia bacterium
AAAACATATTTGTTTTTAATAAAAGAATTTAATTTGTGTCCATGATAAAATTTTTTACTAATAAATAAAGGCTGATAATCGGCTATAATATGTCCCTTCTTATTTATAAGAAAAAGAAAATCAGCACTATATTTCTTTCCAAGTCGATGGAAATAATTTTTTAATATTAGCGTATTATCTAAAGAATTCAGATGATTTGATAAATCATTTGAGATATGTTTAGAAATATAAATTAATTTTTTTTTCTTTTCAACCAAATAATTATTAACAAAGTCAAGACTGATCTTTAAAGATTCATCAATATTTTTGGTAAGCAGCAACTCAATACTTCTGTTAAACATTTCATTTGACACAAATGTCAAAGGAATAATAGGGATCACAGAAACAAGTATAAAAAAAAGCATAAGTCTTGTCTGAAATTTACTGGCCTGTCTTAATTTGAATTTTGAAAAAAACAGTTTTGACAAAAACAGTATAACAAGATAGAGCAGAACCACAGGAACAATAAGAAAGGCATATACAAAAAAAGAGAATTGTTTTAATAAAACGGAAACATTCAGAATCTGATTTATTACAACAATTTCAGCAACAATTAGAAATAATATAATAATGCCGTGCATAAAAAGAAACTTCATTTTATTTTTATTTATCATTTTAATTCCTTTTCTACCCAATCTGTTTTAAATTCTCGCACACTTACCAGATCAAATATCCAGCTCAGTGGCGGAAATAATTTAATTGATTCAAGTTCAGAGCTGATTTTAACAACAGGATGTTCAAGTTTTTTTAATTCAGAATTTGACAACAGAAAAACATTTGTTATTTTAGAAACACTTTTGAAAAAATCATTACGCGAATTAAATTTTAAAATTTTTTTATCTTCTTTAATATAATATGTCTTTTCCCACAGGTTATAAGTAGCAATCTTTTTCACTGTCTTAATCACTACTGATTTATTAAAAAAATTCAAATAAAAAGGTTTTTTATCAAAAACTTCGACATGGAACACCAGTGTTATTTTCATACCATTTTCAAGGTAAGTATATATATCTTCCGGGAAATTACCTGTAAGATGTGCAGAAATATATAATTTATCATTAGTGGATATTATATTATCTATCATTATATTTTGAGCCTGAAGAAAAAAAGACGGTAAAAGTAAAAATAACAACAATAAGTAGCGTTTCACTAAAATTTACTCCTGAAATTTAAGGAAAATTGAGTATTATTAGAGGATTGTTTTAAATCAAAATTTAAGTTAGAAATAAGCTTATTATGCAGGAGTTTATTGTAATTTTCAGCTGATTTCATAGCATCAACAACACAATAAATTTGAGTACCAAAATAAAAAGCCAGATAACTTAAAATCAATATTTTATCACTTAAATGAATTTCATCCCATTTTACAATAGAGTCGCCTTCTTCGTCATTAGTATATTTATCGTTAAAATTAATAATTAAAAGAATTAAAGAGCCTTTTTGAACAAGATCGGCAAGAACAAAAAGAGAGCCTTTGGTATATTCTTTAGTATAGAATTGGCCAAGACCCATCATTCCGGCAGAAAGCAGACCGGCAATAAAAGGGTCCTTTTCATCCTGATATGAATAATCTGCATTTACAGGCGGAATAAATAATAAAGTTATATAAAACAATAAAACAAATATAGTTATGATTCCTCTCATAAAAATACTCCTGATTAAAATCTGTAATTGATATTCACAGAGCTCGAGTGTTTGTCAATTTTAAAATTAAAGGATAATTTCTTGTTTTTATTTTTTAATATCTCTCTATTGATATGTTTGACGGATTGTATTGCATCAATAATATTATAAATATGAAAGACAGAATATGAAACAAGTAAAGTAATAGCAATAGTTTTTTGAGATTTCGATATATATTCTTTAGGTTTAATATTGAACTGAAAACCTATATCCTTATTCATGGAAAAAGTTATATCTGCAACTGTAAGAATCGTGGAAATAAATAAAGCATTATCTACAAACCAAAAAACAGTTCCTTTAAAGTATTGTCCTGTATAAAACTGTCCAAGTCCGGCAGTATACCATGACAGCACCCCGGCAAGAAGCGGATCATATAATTTTACCTGTTTTACATTTTCATTTTTCGCCTGAGCTAAAGAAACAGAAAAAATAAAAACAAATAAAAATATTAGAATCAAATATCGCCTAAACATTATGCTTTCTCCTCAGTTTCCAAAATTTTACTCAGCACCTCAATAGCCTTATCTTCATCTTCTCCATCTGCAATTATTATAATTCTTGTATTATAAGAAGCAGCAAGAGTCAATATTCCCATAATACTTTTGCCATTTATTTCTATTTCACCTTTTTTTACAATGATATTTGATTTAAAATTATAAGCAGCTTTAACAAATTCAGAAGCTGGTCTGGCGTGAAGTCCGGTTTTGTTTTTTATGACAATTTCTTTTTGTTTCATAATAATAACTCCTTAAAATTTTATATATAAAAATGCAATAACTAAAAAATATATTAAAAATACAACTATGGGTACAAATTTTTTATTCATATGGTAAAAAAGAAAAAGAATAATAAAAAAAGTAGAAATTCCTATAATCTGAGTTAAATCAGGCATAAAAACCTTGCTGATAATATTATATTTAAATTTTAAAAGTATAAAATACATTACCCCAAGTATAAATAAACCGGATTGTTTTAGTATATAAATCACTTTCTGAATATCAAGTTCCGCAATTTTAAAGATAACCCTTTGTCCTGATTTGTATCCCCAGACAATGCCGAAAAATCTGAAAAAAACATTAAGAACAAGATTATAGAAAATCAGAAAAATAAGTACTCCCCATAATTTATTAAAAAGAACCATACCAAAAGCA
>CAYQNP010000030.1:0-4556 GCA_964418785.1 uncultured Spirochaetia bacterium
ATTATAAAAATTATAAACAAAGTCAAAAGTAAGCGGAAGGAATGTATAATATTTATATTTATTAAACTTATCATTTTCATCAGTTGCTTTAAACGCATAAAGTATTGAGAGAGAAATTTCATTATATAAAGCAGAACTTTCAAACAAAGGTGATTTAAAGTATAAAGTAAATTTATGTCCCCAGCCGTTTTCAACTTTATTGCTCAGGTCAGGAAGCATTATATTATAAGGTCTGCTATATTCGAAAGCAAAATCTCTTGCTCTTAAGTTATAAGGATTTACCCAATCAAATGATGTTTCTTTAACCGTAGGTTCAGAATATTCTCCGGAAGTAACAGTACCTACTATTGTTTGAACCACATATTTTAAGCAGCCTCTTATTTTTGTTGTCCAATAAACAACTTTACTTTTTGAATCTACAAGATAAATAGTAACATCAATATAGCCTGTATCAAAATCCCTGCCTTCATAATACCGATTTATTTTTCCATAAAGAACAGCATCTATAGTTTTAGAAGTATCATGGCTCACGACTTCTTTATTTACAACCACTTTTTCATCATATTCTTTTAACTTACTACTTCTTAAAATTTTTATTCTATCCCCTTCTCTGTCGCCTACTTCTCCTTTTCCAATACTAACAGTAAAACCTTCAACAGACTGAAATTTTTTTAGCATATATTCAAACAGATCATTGCTTAATTTAATACTATCTATTAATTTACTTCTCCCGCTATTAACCAATCTTGAATCAAAGGGGAATAAAGCAATACTTTTCACGGCTTTAAAATTATTATTAGGTTTAGTATCACATTCAATCAAAACAGCACCTTTTAATCTAACGTGAAAAATAAATATAATAAATAAAATAAAAATAATACCTTTTTTATTCATACCGTTATCCATCCTTAAAAAAAAAGAGAAAACAGCAGGATATTAAATATAAATATCCTGCTGTAAAATAAAAATATAACTTTTAAATCTTATTCAAAACCGGCTTCAGCCATTTTCTTTAAACCTTTTGCATGAACCCTATAAACAATTGAACAATTGTCTTCTTCGTCATAGGTAGTTTTAACAATAGAACCGCCTTTTGCATATCCTTCAATTTTTTTAATAGCAACTTCGCCGAGCCCGACACCGGATTCAGCACCACTTTTTGCTTTTAAAGCATAGCCTTTAAACATTTCCATAACTCGAGTCTGAGCTTTCAATAAAGCACCTTCTTTTGCTCGATTTCTCTTAATAACTTTTCTTGCATTAGCAAGCTCATCAGGCCAGGTTCCTTCTGCAACTACCTGAAAAGTATCATCATCAAGAAAACCTTCTGTAACATAGTCCTCACCTTTCACATAAGTTTCTGTGCCAGGTTGAGAGCTACAGCCGCTTATAAACGCAACCAGTCCGACAATAATAAATAACAACCATATTTTTCTGCCCATATTATAATCACCTCCTAATTTTATTTCTTTTTTCCTTTAACTTTTATACTTACTTCTCCGAAGTCATACTTTAACACATCTACATTATAAGGAAAACTCTCTTTTGTTACGAGTGCAGCAGCAAGATCTTTTGGTGTCCCTAAAAATCGCACTGTAAAAACCGAAGTATTTCCTTTTCTCTGTTTAGAATATATTTCTTTTACTTCTCTATAATATCGTTTCATATCTTTTGCGAACAAAATTTCTCCGGTAATAGAAAGTCCCTTTGCATATAATGTAATTAAATTACCGTTATTAAGAATATCTTCCCATGCATTAATGATTTGATTTATTAAATCATCAGCTGCAAGGGCAGAAGCCTTTTTAATTGCATTTGCTCCGCCGGTAAGCGGAGTAAGATGTACAGCCGCTGCATGTTTACTGCTTTCAGCTATTATTCTGCCATCACCAACATTTACAACTTTAAAGAACACATCCGCCTGATATGATTTTAAATTTTTGCTATATGCTTTTAAAGCATTCTTTGCTTCTTCAGCCATAGCTTTTCCAACAATAACTATATCAGCATTAACAGACACGCCTATTTTTCCGGCTAAACTTATTAATGTATTTTCATCAGATTCAACAGACCTGTATAATTTAGAGATATTGCGTTTTAACCGAGCATCAATGTTTTGGGGCGCAATAATAGTGAATCTTTTTTCTGTAAATTTTTTTACAAGCACACTATATGAAGCATTTGCTTTAGACGATTTTCCGAGAATCTGCTCATTCACAAGAATTATTGTTTTAGGCATATTCATTCTGTGATGCAGTATATCAAGAGCCATAACATCATCTTTTAATTTCTGCATACCGACGACAGCTTTTACAGTCATATAAGCCACGCCGTCTTCTACTTTTTTGCTTAATATTTTATATTCTCTTATGTAGCCCTGCTTCTTAGCATAAATAGTTTCTTCAAGTATAACACCGCTCGAACCTATTATCCTGGCATCTATTATAGTTCCAAGAGCCTTTTCAATGGCCTTTTTTAAAGCAGCTTCTTTTGCTCTATCATACGCTTCAGGAACGCCTGCAGCTCTTACTTCCGCCATTCCTTCTGCAATAACAACTTTACTGCCGGGACCATACATATTTTCAGTACTACCAACAGAAAAATCATCTTTTACTGTCTTATTCCCTGAACAGCTTATTATTCCGCTTATCAAAATAATTATTGCCCCAAATTTCCATATCTTATTATTCATTTACAATGTCCTCCTACAGACATTTTATATTTTCTTTATAATATAAATAGACCAAATAAAAAATCAAGAAAAAAATAATGATTTAGAAAAAAAATCCATTTTAGCCGGGCACCTATGATATATCTACATATATGCCATTTGTCATTTACGCCTTGAAACTATTAAATAAAGTTAATGAAGTTATGCACCGTCCCCACTTTACTTTAGGCTCTGAAAAATAATTCCCGCAGGGGCTAATAATCATTCGCCCCTACGACCCTCTGCAAGAATAGAAGTCTTACAGAATTTATAAAGTTTTTAAAGTTTTGCACCGTCCCCATTTTTTAATATATTTCGACTTCGGCGATCCACATAATATTAGGTCTGATTCGGGGGCCGTTTCCTTTCTTCTGCAGCAATCGTATCTGACGACCTATTTCAGGTTTCGGCAACACTAATTCTGAATAAGGGATATTATCCTTATCATTCTTTATAACACCCAATTTTTTCCAATATCCCTGAAAGAAATACTGTACTTCAACTTCTTTAGAAGTATAATATCTGCCGTTATCAAGAGCCCAATATATTTTAATTCTATTAATTTTTTCAGCCTTCGGCAAATCAATAATAATCCAGTGGTCCACATACAGGTCAAGAGAAGCCCAGGCTGCAATTTGCCATGGAAGTCTTTTATCATTAGTGTAACCGTCTATAAGGCTAATAGGATTATAACCTGCGAAAGCAGAATCAGCTTTAATTTTTGTGCCGTTATCTTTAAGAGCAAGGTTTTTCTTATCTGTTTTTCTTTTAATATTCTTTATATTAAATTTACCGGCAAAATCAGCAGAGCCTTCAACTCCCACTTTTGCAGATTCTCCTTTAAATGCTTTACTTCCCCGCTTTGTCTTAGGCGGATAATAAGGAAATACTTCATCAAGCTGAATTGTAGATACATAAGGAACAAAATCATATTCCCATGCTCTATCATAACAGAACTGGATCAACTCTTTTTGATCGGGATTAGCATAATCAAGTGCAACAACAGTAAACTGAGGTTTTTTCAAAGTTGGTTTTCCATCTTTAAATTTATATCTGATTTTATTCAAGGTAACAGCGAAAATACCGGTTGATACAAGTTTGCCCTCATCAGCCTTACTATAAGTATCATTTTCCCAATCATAATCTATTGAAAAATCTTCATACATAACGGAATCAATGTAAGGAGCAGTATCAGCAATTACACTAAAACCTCTATTCTGGACTATTTTTATATCAGGATATTTTTTTCTAATATTAGCGATTAAATCAATCATACCTTTTTTAGTATTTTGATATATTTCAACAGTATCAACAGTATCCATAAATATACCGTCACAACCTTTATCAAGGACTGCTTTAACTCGTTCATTAATAATAATATCCTGCCACAATTTATTTCCGGCGTTTACATAATAAGAATTCCAATTTATATTTTTATCCGGCTGGCCATCATTATCTATATCCATATAAAAAGAAGCATAACCTCCGGGGCCTTTTCCGTCGCGTTTTTCAAGTTTATCATCTTCTCCAATTGTCACATAACCTACAACCCAGGCGCCCGCTTTTTTCAGTAATTCAATCTCTTTTTTTGTATGTGAACGAGATTCAATTATTGCAATATTAAAATCACTCATATCAGCAATAGCATCTGCACCATAATAGCACACAAAATTTTTTGCAGCATACCAATCTTTTCTTTCTTTAAACTTAATCTTTTTCTCTTTAGTACTTCGCGGTCCGATTTTTATATCATCTATATAGCATTTGCCTTTTGAGTTCCAGACAGGAGAAATATTAATCATAGTAATTATAGGAGCATCCGGGATAGTAGTCATTGAAGGCCTTT
>CAYQNP010000031.1:0-5742 GCA_964418785.1 uncultured Spirochaetia bacterium
ATAACATTTGCCGATAATAAAACGAGTGGCATAAATATTGCATTATTATTCTTGGAGAAAAATTTTATTAAGGAGGTGTTTAAGTGAGATATTCTTTTAAAGTTTTATTAACACTAACACTAATCACCCTGGTTGCAGTATTTTCTGTTTACGGAAGAGGAGTACAACAGGGAACAATTATTACAAATGCAAAGCCGGGAAATCTGGACAATACAGCAGATCTACCTGGTGAAGTTGTTGCAAATTTTACAAACTCGGGCGGTTCAACAAATTATGCGCGAGCAACAAATATCACAGTATCAACAGTTGCAGCAGCGTATGACCTGTCTGTAATTAATACCCCGTCAGATCAAACCAACGGTCCGGGAAGTTATGTTGAATACGACTATTATATTACAAACTGGGCTAACCTTTCTGCTCCTGTAGTAGTTCGTGTATCTTCAAACAATGCATCTCCCACATGGGGTGCATCCTCTTATGAAATCTGGACTAACATGGGATCAGGTTGGGGATTACTTGCAGGGCCATCTGCTTCGCCGTCAAATACTACTGCTTCAATAGCACCGGACGGTGATTTCATTATTCGAGTTCGTGTTAATATTCCTGCTACTGCAGCAGACGGTGCTACAAATGAATTTTTCATTGAAATATGGGATCAGGCATGGACTGGTGCAGCCGGTGACCAATGGCCTGGTGCAGGCGCTATTGCCCCTGCTACTCCGGATTTAGCTGATGCCCGCGATTATCAGTCTGATTATGTAGTAACTTACTGCGCAGGACCTGTTATCCAGCTCTCTAAAACTGTTGATATTACTTCTGCTAAACCATACGAAGTCCTTACTTATACTATACACTATACAAACAGCGGGTCAGGAAATGCTTATAATGTAACTGTTGATGATGTACTCTATACTAATTATGTAAGAATACTCGCAGATTCCGCTGAAACAAATAACACTGTAACTCATAATCCTACAAACTTCTACTTCGACGGTACGACATGGCAGCCGGCTACTTTTGATAACGGGAATGAAAACTCTGTATCCAGAATCAGATGGCAATTACGAAATGCTGTTGCTCCGGGTGAAAGCGGTAATCTCGAATTTAAAGTCAGAATCGAATAATTCCTAAAAAAATTATATACTTACTGCAGAGCACTTCTTTAAGTGCTCTGCAGTTTTATTTTGTTTTAATTATGAAGTATTATGTTAAAAAAAATAAAAACTCTAAGTTATGTGCTCATTATTTTATGCTTGTCTATAGAGATACTTGCTGAAAAGGGGTTAGCTTTAGGTGTTCCTGCGGGAACTGTTATTACAAATGTTAAAGATTATATTGGCTCTATTTATATATCTTCAAATTATAATCCGTCCTTAGAGGGTGAACTCTTTGCTCGCTGGACCAATGAAAAAGGAAAAACAAATCTCTGGAACGGAAAATATTTCTACAGCAGCGGTATTTTAATGACTAATAATTCTTCTGTCACTATTGTTTCATCTTATGATTTATCATATATACCTTATTCTTATTCTCATTCAGGCAAAGTAGGCAGTTCAGTTAATTTTATATACTATATTACAAATAAAGGAAACTCTTCTGATACATTTACTCTTGACTTCTCTAAATTATCATTTAATGATGTCAACTGGGCCAACAGTTCTCTCTCTCTTTTTATTAATGATTCACTTATTAAAGAAAGTAAAAACATTATAACACATAAAGTATCTAATGTATCTCCTGATGAAGTATTAAAAATAACTTTAAGAGAATCTATTCCTTTAAATGTTGCAAACAATTCAACAAATCTTATCCGCTTTACTATTTTTAATTCAGGATACAATACAAACACTAAAACCGGGGACAACTGGCCCGGGATCGGAGCAATAGCTCCGGCTGTTACCGATATATCTAATAAAAGAGATTATCAGGTATCTTATATAACAACTCGTGCTACAGGCATTTATCATTATCTCTCTGTAACTTCTGCAAATGATATGATACACACAATATATAACTTTGACGGCTCGGCTATGCTTGCAAATACTGAAATTAAAATAAATATACTCTTAGAGTCTAAACCTTTAGACAGTAATTCCTTCTATCTTTATTATTCTGTAAATTCTATTCCTGCTATAAATAATAATAAAATTAAAGTATATGGCAACGAACTAAATTATTATGCTATTATTCCTAACTCTGTATTAAAAGACATAAAAAATATATCATCATTTAATTTTATTTTAAGTATTGATAATGAAACTTATTATAGAAACAGTCCGGCCGGAAATAATTATTGGTCGTTTAAAATAAAACCAATGCAGCAGCAGAGAAATAATGTAAATATTTTATGTAATTTACTCAATCCAACCAAAGGTGAAAAATCTATTCTTATTTATACTCTTGACAAACCTTCTAAAGTTAAAATAGAAATATACTCTTTATCAGGTGAAAAAATAAGAACTTTATTTAACGGTGATGAAACAGGCGGGAGTGTACGGAAAATATATTGGGACGGAAAAAATGATTACGGCAATATAGTATCTGAAGGTCTGTATTTTATATCTTTTCGTACTGACGAATTTAATGAACTTAAAAAAGTTGTAGTTATAAAATGAAAAGAAAAATATTTATTACATTTATAGTACTAACCATAGTGAAACTTATGTATGGGAGCGAATACATAGGAATTAAAGGAGCAAATTTTTTAAAAATTGGAACTTCTCCTAAAGTCGAATCAATGGGTTCTTCGTATGTAAGCATATTAGACGGAATACATTCTATACAGTATAATCCAGGCGGTGTACAAAATATTACAAATATAAATTTTTCTTTTTCAACTGTTGACTGGGTTGATAATGTTGGTGTTAATTATGCTTCTTTTGCAATGCCGTATAAAAAATTACAGGGGAATATCTTTGCTTCTCTAATGTTTCTTTATATTTCACCCATTACATATTATAATGACTGGGGGGAAGATATAGGGAAAATGGACTTTATTAACTTTTCGCTTTCCGGCGGATATTCACGAATATTTCAAGGATACTATGTAGGAGCAAATTTAAAAATTCTCTACGAAAGAATTTATACTGAAAATAATTTTGGAATTGCCCTGGATATAGGCGGTATTTATAAATTTAAACCTTTTAAATATAAACTTGCAAATAAGTTTCAAATTAAACCTGATGATTTAACTATCGGTGTATCTGTAAAAAATCTCGGCACAAAAGCCGGTTCCGACAACCTCCCGCTCGAAATTGATTTCGGAAGTTCTGTATCAATTATACGAGACTTAAAATTCTCTCTGACTATTGTAAAACCAATCTATGTATGGAGCAGTTTTATAGATTTTGACTATAAAGCAAACCTCGGCTTTGAATACGCACTTATGAATACTATTTATCTGCGTACAGGAATAAAATTATTTTATGACATACCAAATAATTTTACTATAGGTTTTGGCGTTGTAACTGACTTCTTTAACGGAAAACTTTTTGTAGATTACGCTTATGCAGCTTATACATATCTTGAAAAAACTAACAGATTATCTATAACTCTAAAAATAAAAAAGTGGAGATTCTGGGAACGAAATGGTTTCAGCAAGAAAAAACATTTATAACTTCTTATTATATATTTTTATATTATTTTCAATATATACACAGGGATATTCTCAGAGTATATTATCAATCACTAACAGGCCTGATCCTTTTGGTCCTTTGCCTGCTACAACAACAAACATAATTCATTTATCTGACAACGATGATTTAGTAGATATTTTTTATACAACCACTACTCCTCCTTATATTGTAAGGCGTTTATATAATGCTGTTACAGGTTCTGTTGATCAAATCCACACATGGAACGGCAGAGACGATAATAATGTTAGTTGTCTTCCCGGGACATATAAAGCTCAGATAAAACTTAACAGAATTGCGGCTTTTTATACCAAATTACCGCCCAATAAAAACTTTATAGATTTTGCATCACCGCGAGATATTGCGTGTGACAGATGGGGCAATATCTATGTTATAGATTATCAATTGTGTATTGTAGAAAAATTTTCTGCTAATGGAAACCTTATCTTAAAATTCGGCAGTGAAGGTACAGGCAACGGCCAATTTACAAATCCTCTTGGTATAACAGTTGATACAAACGGTTATATATATGTTACAGACGATCTTGGAGGTACAGGCAGGGTACAACGATTTAAACCGGACGGCACTTATACTAACTCTTATACTTCAACAACTTATATTGACCCTCAGGGTATGGGATATGATCCCAATATACATAGAATATATTTTGTTGATACTTATTCCGATGATATTATCAGATTAAACCCGGATACAATGACAACTGATGCAGTAAATACTTCTATGGGAAACTGGAATCCTACAGATATAGCCATTGACCCTTCTGACAGCGACATATATGTAGTTGTTCTTGGGAGATATGTATTACGCTGGTCCAGAGCACAATTTGAAGCAAACGGCAGTTATAACAATGCATGGGATGCATCTTCCCAGTCTTTCTGGGGAATAACTGTAAGAAGTAATTGGATATATATTGTATCAACAGAAAATGATTTTATCAATCAGAGAGATAAAAACACCGGAACTTCAGTTGAAAATTTCGGTTCAACAGGAAGCGGAACAAATCAATTTAATACTCCCTATTCAATTGCTTTTGACTCACAAAACAATCTATTGTGGGTATCTGATTCCGGCAATAAACGATTACAAAAAATAACTGATTCTGGAACAATGAGCAATATCGGTTCAATTTCTGCAGACGAACGAGGTATTATAAATCCGTCTGACCTTGCCATTGACTCTGACGGAAATCTTTATGTATGCGACAGAGGACATTATTGTGTAAAAAAATTCGATAAATTCGGAAATTTTTTAATGAAAATAGGAGAATACGGAACAGGTGCAGGCCAATTCTCTAATCCAAGAGGTATTGCTGTTGATAAAGACGGCTATATTTATGTTTCCGACTATAATAATAACAATATACAGAAATTTTCACCTCAAGGCAGTATTATAACACAATGGTCTGTATTACAGCCTGTGGGTATGTGTACGACTCCGGACGGTACAAATATATGGTATATTCGCAATAGAACAACTACTGCTTCTGCGAGAGAAAACAGAATGATTAGAATAAATCAAAACGGAGTTATACTTCAGGATTATCAATTAAGTTATAATGATGTATCTTATTATGATCTCGATGTAAATTCTCAGGGGTATATATATTGTATTTGTGACGGAACAGGGAATTACATAGACAGATACCCTCCTACAGCTTCAGGGAATACAGCACCAACATATATATGGGCAGGCGATCCTAACGGCATAGCAATAGACGATTTTGATACTTTATGGGTTCCGCGCGGTGCAAACAATGTCCGTGTATATAATTTTCCGATGCAGCAATTGTATCAATTCGGCTCAACAGGCTCGGATGACGGACAGTTTAATAATCCCAATAATGCAGCTATTAAAGTTTTAGGGCTGCCAAATGAGTGGGCTGATCTATGGGTTGTAGACTCCGGAAACAACAGACTTCAAAAATTCATAATCACCTGGAGCGACCAAAAAGACGAATATGTTACAATAGCAAATTCCGGATACCCTTTTGTTACTGCTGCTTTCCCGGATAATACTGAATCTTCTAATGTTAATTTTGTAAACGGAGTGTATTACGCAAGAGCAGGAAAAACTGTCTTTAAAATATTTT
>CAYQNP010000032.1:0-18538 GCA_964418785.1 uncultured Spirochaetia bacterium
TTCTTTGAAGTAGCACCTGTAAACGAGCCTTTTTCATGACCGAATAATTCTGATTCTATTAAAGTTTCAGGTATTGATGCACAGTCAACAGCTATAAAAGGATAATCTTTCCGTTTGCCGTTGTAATGAATTGCACGAGCAATGACTTCTTTCCCTGTACCGCTTTCTCCTGTAATTAATACTGTTGCATCATTATCCAGAATTTTATTTATAATCTCATACACTTTTATCATTGGCTTACTCTGACCAATGATATTTTTAAAATCATAAGTTCGTTTGATTTCACTTTTTAAAAGTTTAATCTCTTCTTCCAGTTGGCTTTTTTCAAGTGCATTCTTTATCATTGTGAGGATTTTTTCATTTTCAAAAGGCTTGACAACATAGTCAAATGCTCCGAGCTTCATAGCAGCTACAGCAGAATTTAAATCCCTGTCTGCAGTAACAATAATAGATTTTATGTTTAGTTTATTTGAATAAATGTATTCAAGTACTTCAAGCCCTGTTTTTTTAGGCATCCTGATATCTAAAAGAACAAGGTCAGGCTGAAACTCTTCAATTTTTTTTATTGCATCCAGACCGTCTTCTGCTGTCTCTACTTCGTATGTTGTTGTAAGTAACTCCTTTAATAGTTCCCTAATGCCTATCTCATCGTCTGCTATTAATATCTTGTATTCCATAATTTTCAATATAAACATATACTTTGCATATATATTGTCAATATTTTTTTTTAATAAAAAATATTGAAATTGTTTTAATATTGTATATTATTGATTAAATTTAAAACAGGAGCAGCCGGATGAAAGGAATATATGTTATACTTCTTCTTATTGTTTCAAACAGTTTTATGACATTAGCATGGTACGGTCATTTAAAATGGTTTAACAAATATTCAATTTTTCTTGTGATTTTAATAAGCTGGAGTATTGCATTTTTTGAATACTGTTTTCAGGTGCCTGCCAACAGAATAGGGTATAAACATCTTGGCGGTCCGTTTTCTCTTGTTGAATTAAAAGTCATACAGGAAGTAGTAACTTTAACTGTTTTTACGATTTTTTCCGTAATTGTTTTTAAAAATAGAGTAAGTTTAAACCAGATTATCGGATTCTTTTTATTAGTGATGGCTGTATATTTTATTTTTAAAAACTGATTATTTACTTATCAATAATATAAAATTCAGTTCTTCTGTTTTTTTGTCTGCCTTCTTCTGTGTCATTAGGCGCAATTGGTTTGCTCTCACCTAATCCTCGTGCTTTTAGCCTCGTGTCAGTTATCCCGTTTTTTACCAGGTATTCCTTAACTTTTTCTGCTCTTCTTAGTGATAGTTTTAAATTGTATTCAGCACTGCCGACATTATCAGTATGTCCTCTTATTTCAAGTTTCATATGAGGATGTGCTTTCAGCATAGTTATAAGTGAGTTTAAAACAGGAATTGAGTCTGGTGATAATTCTGCTGAGTTATATTTAAAATTTATATTATTTAAGTTGTAAGAATTGTTCGCTTCTATTTTCTCTGCTTTTAAGCTTAGATGATTGCTTTTTTCAGGTTTATTAATAGTTTTAGATGTGATAAAATAGTCCTTGCTTTTTAAAGTAACGGTATATTTTGAGCGTTTGTTTATTTTTATAACTGCTTTGTTGTCTTTAATTTTATATTTAGTTATTTTATTGTTTTGTGATACTTCTAAAGTACCGATAATTTTTTCTTTGCTGTTAATACTTACTTCTACTTTTTTTGTGTTGTCTGTAAAAGTACTTTTCTTTTTTATATTTCTTGTTGCAATTAATGGTTCGGTAATTATTCCTTTTGATATGCTGAAAAGTGTATTTGCAATGGCAACATAAAGTCTTCCGTTATTTGCCGACATAGTAGATATTCTGTTCGATATTTTTGTTTGAAAAATCCAGTTCTCTTTATGTTTTGCATAATTATAAGAATGGATATTTCCTATATTATCTGATATAAAAGCTGTTTCACCGGCAATTATAAAGTTTGCCCCGGTTGGGTTAAAATTAGTAAATTTAGAAACAATACTGCCGGATACAGGATTTATTAAATATATGTATCCGTCCATTAAAGAAAGCAGTATATTATTATTTGCAAAAACAGTTGAAGATGCAACATAAGTTTTAAACTGTTTTACCCATTTAAGAGAGCCGGATAATGCATCAAAGCAGTATAATTTATCAAATGCCGAAATAAATACTTTTTTATTATACACAACCGGTGTGAAAATATTTGAATAGGACGGAATAGATGCCTGCCATATTAAAGAACCGGTAACAGCATTAAGACACATAAGTATTGATTTTTTTTCTGCAAAATTTTTCGAAATAAAGTATATTTTTTTATTCCAGTAAATGGGAGTTCCGCCGTATATATTTACTCTGGTGTTTTTCCAGATAAGATGTCCGTTTTCAATAAATCTTGCATAGAAGAATTTTCTGCTTCCGTAGAATATAATACCGTTAATTATGATAGGCGTAGAAAGCTGAACCGACACACCTTCTTTTCTTGACCATAGTATGTGCCCGTTGTTTATGGTTATTACATATAAAAAATCTCCGGCTGTAACTGCAAGGTAATTCTTATATGTTACAGGTGATTTCATAACAGGGGCATTAAGATTAATACTCCACAATAGTTCACCGGTTCTTTCGTTAATACAATATATTTTTTTATCAAGTCCGCCTATAAATATCATTCCGTTATATGATACCGGATAGAATATAAAAGATGAAGCAGTAAACTTCCAATTTAAATAATTTCCATCGGGAACTATTTCATCATTATTTCCTGTTAAATAGTGATTTCCTCGGTACATTGGCCAGTTGAAGTTTGATAAAAGAGCAGCGGGAAGAAGTAAAGATATTAATATAATAATTTTATATTTCATTCTGTTTTTTATCCTGAAGTATTTGATAATAATTTTCAGAAAAATAAGAACTTCTTACAAATCTTCCTGATACAACATATTTAAACCCCAGTTGGTTTCCAATCTCTTTAAAGTACTGAAAGTCTTCATCTGAATAAAATTTAGACACAGGGATATTTTGATGTGATGGTTGAAAATATTGACCTATAGTAATTACATCAACGCCGTAATCTTTAAGAAATTTCATTAAATCAATAATTTCTTTTTTTGATTCTCCAAGTCCCACCATAAATCCGGATTTTAAAATAATATTTTTATTGAATTTTCTTAATAATTTCAAAGTCGTAAGAGTTGTATTTAAGTCTGATGTTGGTCTTATTTCTTTCCATAGTCGAAACACTGTTTCAATGTTATGTCCTATAACTTCAACTTCAGTATTAGCAATTTCTTCAATTATACGCGCTTCAGCGTGAAAATCCGGGATAAGAAGTTCTATTTTTATGTCAGGAGAAAACATGCGTATTTTTTTTATCAAGTCTATATATTCATTTTTTCCATACCCTTCAATATCATCGCGTGTTACTGAAGTAATAATTACATATTTCAGTTTTAATTCATTAATTATATTAATTATCCTGTTATTTTCTGTTGAATCTACCGGTCCGGGTTTTCCGGGAGCAATATTACAATATTTACAATGCCTGGTACAAATATCACCTAAAATCATAAAAGTTACTTTTTTCTGAGCAAAACATTCTGTTATATTCGGACACCTTGCACTGCGGCATACAGTTGAAACATTGTTGTCGCGTAATAGTTTATATATTTTATTGAATTGAGGATTAAATTTTATTCGTTTTTTAAAATTTGCGTTCGAAGTTTTCTTCATATTTTAATTGGTCCCTGTATATATTTCGCACCTGTACAAAAAATTTTTTATACGATTCCTGCCTGAAATCCGGAAAAGTCCATTCCCAATCAAGATATGTCTTCCTTCTGGCATTATAATATAATGTGTTTTCAAGAAAAATTCCTTTTCTAAGATATATCCTGTGATAAAAATCTTTAGTTGATGCAAGTGTTATATTTGAAAGAGTTAAATATCCGGGATCCAGATTTACAACTCTTCCTGCTGTATTATGTTTTTTCATTAATTGGTTCTCTATATCATTTGTATCAATTTTTATTTCTACAATCTCATCTCTGTTAATTAATTTTTTAAAACTATAGAACTTTTTTTTCAGATTTTTCCCCATCTCTTTTTCATAATAAGTTGTAAGAGAGAAATCAAACAATTCAGATTCAAGATCGATATTTCCGTATTTATTTATAAGTATATCCCTGGCTTCGAGTATTACATCTTCGTTTTGACCTATTATTCCTATAAATAATTTTGCTTTTTCAGGTAAATTAATTTCTCCCATTTTTTATCCTTTTCATTATAAGTAGTCTGTCAAATACTATTTTCTTTTTATAAGCAGGAGATTTATCTACAATAAATTTAAGTCCTTTTCGTAATTTCATTACTTTCGTGTATGATTTGTAATCTTTTCTCTTTAAATTATTAAGGTATCTGGCAGTTCTTTTATTTTGAGGCGCAGTTACAAGTAAAAATAATCGTGGTCTGGTCCTTTTTAAATGATCAATAGATCTTATTGTTATAATGATTTTTCTGAATAGATCCGGGTTTTTCTCTCTTAATTTAAGCAGTTGTTTTCTATGTTCAACTAATGCTTTAAAAGCTTCCGGATTCTCTTTTTTAAATCTTTTTTCATTGTTTAGAGCTGAGATATAGCGTTTTCTTTCTTTGCCTTTCAGGTCTTTTAAGATTTTTTGCTGGATTTTATTCTTTTTCATTTTAATATTTGCAGCACAGATAATCTCACCTGATTTTACGGATATTACTTTAGCATTAATATCTTCATCATTATCCAGTTCGGCAATAGTTCCTGTGAGTAATACATCAGCAGATTCAAGATCTCCGATTTTAGAAGTATCCCCTGTTAGAAGTCCCGCGGCAATCAGTTCCTGTTCCTGTAAAATTTGTTTTAATTGTTTTCGTTCAATCACTTTAAGACCTTTAATTGTTGTTAGTTTTGAAATCAACTGCTCGGAAATAAGTTTGCCTTTTATATTGGTCGACCCATCTATGGAAGTAAATTCTATAACAGCAATTCTGTTCCCCGGGAATTTATTCTTATTTTTTTTAATTGTTTCAATTATTGAGTCAACAGGATCATCAGTTGCGTAAGTTGAAACAGCAAATAATAATAACAAACTGATTAAAAAGAACCTTTTCATAATTCTGCCCTCCGTATTTCATTAATACTATAATCCTATAAGTTTAATTTTATTTGTCAACTTTAAAATTTGCGGGGACGGTGCAAAACTTTATAAACTTTTTCGGAGTGATACATAATATCAACCTCCGTCCCCGCGATTCATTTCTTTTACTGGATTTTTTTTCTTGACTTTAAAAAATTAAAGGATAAGTTGTTAGATACTTTTTTAATAGGAGTTTAATTATGTATAAAGCATATATCAGAGGAGTTGGACATTATACACCGGAGAAAGTATTAACAAATTATGATCTTGAAAAAATGGTTGATACTTCAGATGAATGGATAACTACGAGAACAGGTATTAAAGAGAGGAGAATAGCGGCTGATAATGAGACATCATCGACAATGGGGGCGGAAGCTGCAAAAATTGCTGTCAAAAATGCCGGTATAACAGCAGAAGATATTGATTTAATAATAACAAATACTATAACTCCTGATATGCCTTTTCCAAATACTTCGGCATTAATACAGACCATAATAGGTGCAAAAAATGCAGGTGTTTTTGACATAGAGGCTGCGTGTACAGGCTTTATATACGGCCTTGCAATAGCAAATCAGTTTATAAAAACAGGCGAGTATAAAAATATACTTTTAATAAGTTCAGAGACATTAAGCAGAATAACAGATTGGGAAGACAGAAATACATGCGTATTATTCGGAGACGGAGCAGGTGCAGTAGTTGTTAGCAGAAGTGAAGATGATTCAGAGATAATAGGGACATTTCTCGGTGGCGACGGTTCTTATAAAGAGTTATTGTATATGCCAGGCGGCGGTTCTTTACATCCTGCAACAGAGGAATCCGTTAAAAATAAACTTCATTTTATAAAAATGAAAGGAAATGAAACATTTAAGGTTGCTGTTACAAAAATGGCTGAATCTGCTGAAATTATTCTGAAAAAAGAAGGTATTTCTGCAGATAAAATTAAACTTGTCATTCCTCATCAGGCTAATATGCGAATTATGTCCGCTGTGGTTAAGAGACTTGGTTTGCCTCAGGAAAAATTGTATTCAAATATACATAAATACGGTAATACTTCAGCAGCAACTATACCTATTGCATTGTCAGAAGCTGTTCAGGAAGGAAAAATTCAAAAAGGGGATATGATTCTTTTTGTAGCCTTCGGTGGCGGGTTTACCTGGGGTGCTGCTGTCCTTAAATTTTAATTTTATTATCCCTTGTATATTTTTTTGAACTTATACAGATAAGTTGCAAATGAGATTATGTAAAATATAATCCCTGCTATTAACAATAGAAAGCCTTCTTTCTCATAAAAAAGTATGTATAAAATTAATGATATTGAAACAAAAGCTGTGGCTAATTTCCCGAATATATTCGATTGCAGAACAATATCCTTGTTTTTTAATAGTTTAAAAGAACCTGAAATTATTAAAATCTCTCTGCCTATAATTATAATAAATGCCCATAGAGGAAACGACCGATATTTCATTATTAAATAAGATATTGTTACTATACTGATTTTGTCTGCTACAGGATCAATAATTTTTCCAAAGCGTGTAATTATATTATATTTCCTTGCTATAAATCCGTCAAGGAAATCGGTCAGCATATAAAATGTGAGAAATATAACTGTAAAGAGGTTAATGTTTTTGCCCTCTTTAATTATATAAGCAACAATAGGTAGAACCAGTATCCTTGAAATTGAGAGCATATTAGGAATATTTGAAAAAATTTTTCTTTTTATTTTCATAAATTACAAGTGAAGTTTATAACTTTTTTTTTGAAAGTCAAATTAAATTAATGATTTTTTTATATTGTCGATAAATAAAAAAAAATTAAAGAGGTGATATATTATGAAGAGTAATAATTGGATAAAGAGTTGGATTAAAGAAAAGATTAATTATTATGAAAATTTTATTAAGAACAATCCTGATTCAAATTTAACAAAAGAGTTTTCCGAGGGGATAAAAATATTAAAAGATTTATTATAATATTTTTTATAGCAAAAATATTATTATATTCTTGCACAGACAGGTCAAAATATGCAATAATAAAAATAAAGGACAAAAGCCTGTCAGTAGAGATTGCGGATGATTCGAAAAGTAGAGAAAAGGGGTTAATGTGGCGCAAGAAACTTGATTATGATAAAGGGATGTTGTTTATTTTTGATAAATCGCAGCATGTAGGATTCTGGATGAAAAATACATACATCCCTTTATCCATTGCTTTTATTGATACCAATTTTCAAATAGTGCAAATTGAAAAGATGTGGCCTCTGGATGAAGAGCATATTCATAAATCTTACATTCCGATAAAATATGCATTAGAGGTTAATATGGGCTGGTTCCGTGATAATGGTATAAAAGTAGGTGATAAGATAAGGATAATCGGAAGGGACGGTGCGCCTTTTTATGAAAAGTTACACTAATATCAATTACCTTTTAAAAAAGTCTTGACTATTAATTTTATATTTATACTATATATACAATTATATTTATTTTAATGAGGTTTTAGAATGAGTTTTAAAGCTGATAAAATATGGCTGAACGGTGAATTTGTTAATTGGGAAGATGCAAAAATACATATATTGTCACATGTAGTTCATTACGGAAGCGGAGTATTTGAAGGGATAAGAGCATATTCAGTAAAAGGAATACCTGCGATATTCAGACTTAAGGATCACATGGACAGATTGTATGATTCAGCTCGTATTTTTAGAATGGAACCTGATATTAGTAAAGAAGAACTGATAGAAATAACAATAGAACTTATAAAGGTTAATAAATTAAAAGAGGCATATATTCGACCGCTAATATATAGAGGTTACGGAATGTTAGGGTTAAACCCGTTTAAATGTCCGATAGAGGTAATGGTAGCAGCATGGGATTGGGGCACTTATCTCGGACAGGATGCACTTGAAAAAGGAATATCTGCCAAGATAAGTTCATGGAACAGAGCAGCACCAAATACCTTTCCTTCAATGGCAAAGATTAGCGGGAATTATGTAAATTCACAACTCGTAAAGATAGAGGCTTATGAAAACGGATATGACGAAGGAATAGCATTGGATAGTTACGGTTTTGTTTCTGAAGGCAGCGGAGAAAATCTTTTTATAGTAAGACACGGGGTTTTATTTACTCCTCCTACTAATTCTTCAATTCTTCCGGGTATTACAAGACATTCTATTTTTGTTATGGCACGGGAATTAGGAATACCTGTAAAACAGCATGTACTTCCGAGAGAATCTTTATATGTTGCCGATGAAGTGTTTTTAACAGGAACAGCTGCTGAAATTACTCCTGTTACAAAAATAGACAATATAACCATTGGAAACGGAAAAGCAGGTGAGATTACAAAAAAACTGCAGCAATGCTTTTTTGATATCCTTTCAGGTGAAAAAGAGGATAGATTCGGATGGCTAACTTTAGTAAAGTAAGTTTTACATCTGGTTTCTTGTTCCTGATGTTTACTGCTCAGAATGTATATGCAGGAACTATATCGCTTAATCTTGATTCAAAAAAAATATTTTTATTTATTATTATTATTACTGCTGTTTTTTTTCTGATAGGGTTAGTAATGCTTATTTCGTATTTAACGAATATTAAGAGAGAAAATATCAGAAATTTTTATACTAATCTTGAAAATATGTGGAATTCTCCTGCAATGATCGAAGCACGACATAAGGCACCTGAGTATATTACTGAGAATTTGCTTTTATCTGATAAAGAGGAAGATAAGATAAGTATAAAGAATGCAAGATTTATAATAGATTTCTTTAATCACATAGGATTACAGATTTATGAAGGGTTAATGGATTTTTCGTATTTTTATAATCTGCTGGGTGATGAATTGTTAGATTATTGGGATAATAAAAATTTCAGGTATCTGGTTGTTTTTGAAAAGAGCAAAACCAAACTCTTACAGAATAAATATGACGGAATAGAATATTTAGTGGAACTCTGTTATGAGCAGAATTCTTATAGGGAAAATTCCGCCTATTTTTTATCATCAAAAACTGTTCCTGTCAGATACAGGATGGATGAGAATATTAATATCGGAACCCGATATCCTTTGCAGGTAAAAAACAAAAATGACGAAAATACATCTGGTACTTTAAATGTATTATTGATAATAAGTTCAATACTTGCAGGATTTGTTTTTGTAATTTTTATATATTTTTATTTTAATTATATGTTTGGAATGTAGGAGTTATAAATTTATTTTAGAAAAATTTAAAATAAATATCAAATATTATGGCATTATGCCGATAAAATAAGTATGAAATTTAAAATTTTTATTGACATTAAAAATAAATAGTATAAATTTTTACAAAATGTGAAAGGAGAAATGTAGTATGAAAAAGTATTTTTTTAGTATTTTAGTGTTAGCTTTTCTTTTTAATATAAACTATTTGAAAGGGCAGAGTCTTTCAGAGCGTGTTACTTACATGCAGACTCCTGTATTAGAGGATTTTGAGAATCAGGAAAGGACGAAAAAATGGGTAATAGGAAATACATCTCCGAATGTAGACAGAGATGTTACTTCTATAAAACCAATTAAAGGCGGGCCATGGGCATTAGCAGTTCCAGATGATAAAAAACAGCTTTGTCTGGGTGTTAAAACAGGATTCACAACAAGAGGATATAATTTTATAGAAGTTCTCCCTCCGGTATATAGCACAGCACTATATAAGGATATCCAGGTTTTATTCCCGGATGAGATACCCAATCCTGCAGGTGAAAGATTTATACCTATACCCGGGCGATGTAAAAAAATCGATATGTGGGTTGCAGGAAGAAATTACAGATATACACTTGAAATCTGGCTTAAAGATTTTAACGGATTTGTTTATGCTTTAAATATGGGAAAACTTGATTACCCGGGCTGGAGAGATTTATCAGTTCGAATACCGGGATATATAAATCAGGATGAAAAATATATACCAAAAGAGAAACCTTTAAAAATAATGAAATTCGTATTGCGAGCAGATCCTGACGAAAGAGCAGATAGATTTTATGTATATTTTGATCAGTTAAAAGTTTTTACAGATGTATTTATTCAGAGATATGATGGTGACAATATAAAAGATAAATGGTAAAATTTGACGGAGGAGAGTTTATTATGTTAAATAAAAAAATCTTGGTTTTAGTTTTTATTGTGTTATTCAATGTAAGTCTGGTTGCACAGCAGGGGAATAAAGACAAGTCAACAACGCAGATTGCAGGTTTATATTTTCCAAAGGAATCAACAAAACAGGAATTAAAATTGGTTCTTGTGGAAGATTTTGAAAATTGTGATTCCTGGACTGCAAAAATGCCGAGTGATCAGGGGTATGCTCGTGTGAAAAAAGTTTTAGGTGCCCCGAAAGCTGTAAAAGATAAATACCCTAAAAATTCTAAATATGTTTTAGGGTTAAAAGAATGGTCATATACAAGAGGATTTAATTGGTGCGAAATAAAACCGCCACGGCCTATTGAAATGGTTGGAAACCTAAAGGGTTTATCTATATGGGCCCTGGGACGAAATTATAGACATAAACTTGAAATCTGGGTTAAAAATTATCAGGGGATTGAATATCCTATTGAAATGGGAAGTTTAAATTTTAAAGGATGGAGACAATTGTCTGCACGAATACCTATGTATATACCGTATTATACAAAATATGTCCCTCAGTTTAAAAAACTGGCTATAACAAAAATTATAGTCCGTCATGACCCTAATGAAATAAATGGTGTTTTTTATCTGTATCTTGACAATATGGAAGCTATTGTAGATGTATATGATGATAAATATGACGGAGATGATATGTTAAATGAGAACGGTATAGAGAGATTTGAAGAAATTTTAACACCAAAGAAATCTAATAATAATAATAATCAAAAATAAGAATATTAATTATTATATTATAGACAACAATAAAAAAGGGACGCTTTATGCGTCCCTTTTTTATTGCAAGTGTTTAAAAACTTATTGCTTTTTTATTTTTAATAATAGTCTCTTTTCTTTTTTTGCCGCGGGATATTATACTGATTTCGGTTTCTAATTCATCTTCAATAAAAGATACATAATCCTTAAGTTGTACCGGCAGTTTTTTATAGTCGCAGATATCATCAACAGGAGCCATCCAGCCTTTAAACTCTTTATATACAGGAGTTACATTTTCTATTATGTCTCTATCAGCAGGATAATGAGTGAGTATACTGTTTTTATATTTATATCCGACGCATACTTTTATATTTTTAAAATCACTAAGAATATCTGTTTTAGTAAGAACAATAGAATTAATGCCGTTTATCATAACAGAATGTTTCACAACAACGAGATCAAGCCATCCGCATCTTCGGGGTCTTCCTGTGGTTGCGCCGAACTCATTTCCGTTTTTTCTTAATTTTTCTCCGAATTTATCATTGAGTTCTGTAGGAAACGGACCGCTTCCGACTCGTGTGGTGTATGCCTTCATTATACCTATAACCTTATCTATTTTAGACGGTGCAACACCTGTTCCTGTTGATACCCCGCCTACAGAAGGATTAGACGATGTTACGAACGGATAACTGCCAAAGTCAACATCTAACATTATCCCCTGCGCACCTTCAAAAAGTATGTTCTTATTCTCTTTTATAGCATTGTTTAACAAAACAGTTGTATTTGCAACAAATTTTTTAAATCTGTCAATGATTTGTTCCCTTTGAGTAATAATATCTTTCTTTATTTTTTTTATGTCTGCAAATTTTTCAATTACATTCTTTTTTTCAGCAAGGTTTTTTTTCAGCAGATCTTCGAATACTGAATCGTTAATATAGTCAATTACCCGTATCCCGACGCGAGAATATTTATCAGAGTAAGTCGGCCCGATTCCGCGTTTAGTTGTTCCTATCCTTGATTTTGATTTTTCCTGATGTGCATCAATTATTTTATGATAAGGTAAAACTACATGTGCAAGTTCACTTATAAAAAGTCTTCCTTCAACTTTTATGTCTCTTCCTTCAATTAGTTTTATTTCATCAATTAATGCCACAGGATCAATTACAACTCCGTTACCCAATACTGTTTTTTTGTCTTCTTCAATAATTCCGGATGGGATTAAATGGAAAACATATTTATTTTCTCCTATATAGATTGTATGTCCTGCATTATTCCCGCCTTGATAACGAACAATATAATCAGAATCTTTCGATAAATAATCAACAATTTTTCCTTTCCCTTCGTCTCCCCATTGAGTGCCGATTACAACTATACTACTCATTATTCATCTCCTTTAATTTTATTTTAATTTCGTTTAAATGCTCCGCTATTTCCTTTTGATTTTCTTTATTTTTTAACATTAATTTTTTAGCCTTAAGTATAATATTATATGCTTTTTTTATTTCTCCTTTTTTATAATAAATCCAGCCTAAAGTATCTACATAGGCAAAGTTATTTTTCTCTTTTTGTAAGGCTTTTTTTATTAGTTCAAGTGCTTTATCAAGATTTATCCCGGATTCGGCATACAGATAGGCAAGATAATTAGCACCATCTGTGAAATCCGGATTTAGACTTAACATAAATTCTAATTCCTTTATTGCTTTATTTTTTAAATTTAATTTATCATAACTGTTCGCAAGATAAAAGTGCATAAGGTAGTCTCTATTATCAAGTTGTATGCCTTTTTCTAATATTGCTGCAGCATTCTTATATTTTTTTGTTTTTAAATAAGTCAGTCCGAGTGTGAAATATAAGGATGTGTTATTCTGATTTAACTTAATGGCTTTTTTCATAACTTTAATTGTTTTATCATATTTTCCTGATAGAAAATAATGATATCCCAGTTCTATATATGCATTTACATAATTAGGATGTTTTTTAATAATCTTATTTAATACAGATACAGCTTTCTTATATTTTTTTGTGGTATTATATAAAACAGCAAGTTGATACATTAAATCTGCATCATTTTTTTTGTACTGTAAAGCGTTTTTGGTTATATTTATTGCATTATTGTATTGTTTTAATTTTACATAAATGAACCGCAGTAATTTATAAACTAAAATATTTTTCTTATTTAATTTTCGTGCAATATTCAAAAATTTTACAGCAGTTTTATAATTTTCGTTATTAAACGATATTTTACCAATATTAAGAGCATAGGCAAACATTAATTTTTTATTATTCTTTTTCAATGAAAGTCTGTAGGCTGCTATATTTGCTGCTAAATTGTTGGTATCAACTGTTAAGACCTTTCTTATATAATTTTCAGCAATATTATTATTGTTAAGTATTTCATTTTGAAGTCCTGAATATAAATACCCTTTATTTGATTCGGAAATTAAATTAATATAAAATAAGGTTTGTTCAGGATTATTTTTTAAATAATATAATTCAGCCAGTTCTTTAATAACAGCGGTATTAGACGGATAATGTTTTAAAAGTTTTTTGTAATTTGTTTCTGCAATACTGTATTCCCCGATATTTTTAGCAAGGAAGGAATATATAAAAAGAATTTCATCATTATCCTGATTAAGTTCTTTAACCTTTTTAAAATAACTGAATGATTTTCGTTTTTCACCGATTTTAAAATAAATATTTCCGGAATTATATAGAGCTGCCACAAAATTCTTATTTAAAGCCAGTGTTTTATTATAGAACAGCAAAGCATCATTATATTTCCCCATATCATCATACACTGTTGCAATTTCAAAGTATGCCTGAGAATTTGTAGGGGAAAGATTTATAATCTCTTTTAATTTTTTTATAGATTTATCATATTGATTGTTCAGCAGATAAGCATCGGACAGTAGAAATTTAGTATAAATTCTGTCAGGAGCAATAGTTTCGGCTTTTTTCAGATATTTTATAGTATTTGTAATATCTTTTAATTGAGAATAGCAGGAAGCAATTTCTTCAGGAATGATAGGAGAAGTACTGTCGAGTTTTTCAGCCTGTTTAAAAAAATTTATTGCATTAATAATGTCGCCCTGCATCTCTTTTTCAAGGCCGCGAGAATAAAAGTAGTAACTCGTGTTTGATACAGGCTTTTTTTTTATATCGGCTATTTTTTGATTTGTTTTAAGAGTTGAACATTCTGAAAAAGTAAATATAATAGAAATAACAGTTAGATATATGTAAATAAACTTTTTATTCATAATTATTTCTCAAGCCTTCCATGGCAATATTTATACTTTTTACCGCTTCCGCACCAGCAAGGATCATTTCGTCCTATTTTCTTCGGATTCACAACCTGATGTCTTTCGTGCTGCTGTGCCGGTTGTTTTTTTGATGAGCCCATCTTTAATGTGTCAAACTGCCCATATTCTGAATGAACAGTTTTTATGCTGTCCGACATTTTATCATTCATTACCATAAACCCGAATTCATTAGTGGAAGTGTCGATTACAGGCTGAACTTTAAATAAAAATTCAAGTGTTTCTATTTTTATGGAATCAACCATTCTGCCGAAAAGTCTGAAGCCTTCAAATTTATATTCTACAAGCGGATCCCGTTCTGCATAAGAACGAAAGGATATTCCTTCTTTTAGATAGTCCATATCATAAAGGTGTTCTTTCCATTTAGTATCTATAACTTCCAGCATTATCCCGCGTTCCAGTTGTCTCATAACTTCAGGTGTGAATTCTTCCTCTCTTTTGTTATATGTTTCAACAAGTTTATTGTATAAAAAATCCAGTAATTCATTATAAGTTATTGTTTTAATATCAATGTCCGATTTTGAAAAAGCAACATTAAATGTAGACGCAATATCTTTAAAAAAGTTATCTAAATCCCAGTCATCAGGATGGCTTTTTTTACCCAGAAATTGTTCCATTTTTAATTCAACAACATCTTTAATCGAATCAAGGATTTCAGGTTTAAGATCGGCTTCATCGAGTATCTGGTTTCTTTTATTGTATATAAATTCTCGCTGCTGATTCATAACATTATCATATTCAAGCAGATGCTTTCTAATTTCAAAGTTTCTTGCTTCTACTTTTTTCTGAGCATTTTCTATTGCTTTTGAAATCCAGGGGTGTTCGATTTCCTGTCCTTCTTTCAGTCCCAGTCGCTGCATAACATTAGACATTCTGTCGGAACCGAAAAGCCGCATTAAATCATCTTCAAGGGATATGTAAAATCGGGATTTACCGGGATCTCCCTGCCTTCCTGATCTTCCCCGTAGCTGATTATCAATTCGTCTTGATTCGTGGCGTTCTGTTCCTATTATATACAGTCCTCCAAGAGCCTTTATCTCATCATTCTCTTTTTTCCATTTTTTTACCTGAGATAATAGATGTTGCATATTTTCTTTGTTTTTTCCGGTAAGATTTTCTATGTATTTTTCTGCTCTGCTAAAATCGTAGTTTTTTAATGATATTTTTATTAAGGCAGTTAATATTCTTTCTTTTTCTGAACCGGAAAACTCGGAAACCATATTCTCTGCTTTTTCAACTTCACCAAGCACCAATAATTTATGAAATTTCTCTGTTTTTTCGTTTGTTACATCTATTATATTTTGAAGTTCGTCTTTAAATTCAGGGTATCCTCCGAGTACAATATCTGTACCTCTACCTGCCATATTTGTAGCAATTGTTACACTATATTTTTTACCTGCCTGTTTAATAATGGATGCCTCTTTTTCATGATATTTTGCATTTAAAACCTGGTGAGGAATGTTTAATTTATTAAGTTCTCGACTTAAAATTTCAGATTTTTCTATCGATATAGTACCAACAAGAACAGGCTGACCTTTTTTATGTGTCTCTGCAATTTCATCCGCAATGGCTTTAACTTTTTCTCTGAATGTCCTGTAAATTCTGTCATTTAAATCCTGACGAATCATAGGTTTATTAGTCGGGATTACCACAACATCAAGGTCATATATCTGCATAAATTCAGTTGCTTCTGTTTCAGCTGTTCCTGTCATACCGCTGATTTTGTCATACAGTTTAAAATAATTTTGGAAAGTTATAGTGGCAAGTGTCTGGTTTTCAGCTTCGATCATAACATTTTCTTTGGCTTCAATTGCCTGGTGTAATCCGTCACTCCAGCGCCTGCCGGGCATCAGTCGCCCTGTAAATTCGTCTACGATTATAACTTTCCCCTGTTTTACTACATAATCTACATCTCTATTAAATAAATGATGTGCTCGTATAGCCTGAATAGCAAGATGCTGATACTCTATATTTTTTGTCGTAAACATGTTGTCGAGTTTTAAAAGCTCTTCAACTTTTTTCATCCCTTTTTCAGTTAAATAAACCGACTTGCTTTTCTCGTCCAGTTCAAAATCTTCATCTTTTTTTAAAAATTTAACAATTTTATTAACTCTGTAATACTTACCGGTATCTTCTTCAGAAGGACCTGAAATAATAAGTGGAGTTCTTGCTTCGTCAATTAGAATTGAATCTACTTCGTCTATTATACAATATGGATGACCTCTTTGCATTTTATATTCTGCTTTTGGCACCATATTGTCGCGAAGATAATCAAAACCGAATTCATTATTTGTTCCATAAGTTATATCGCAGTTATATGCAATTTTTTTATTTTCAAGAGACATATCATGTTGAATAACTCCAACGCTTAATCCTAAAAATTCATAGATAGGTCCCATCCATTCTCTGTCTCTGCGTGCAAGATAATCGTTTACAGTTACCACATGTACGCCTTTTCCTGTAAGAGCATTTAAGTAAATCGGCAGAGTAGAGGACAGTGTTTTCCCTTCACCTGTTTTCATTTCAGCTATTTTACCCTGGTGCAGAACTATACCGCCTATTAACTGTACATCATAGTGCCGTTCCCCGAGAATTCTTCTGGCTGTTTCTCTGACCACTGCAAAGGCTTCCGGAAGTAAGTCGTCTAATGTTTCCCCTTTATTTAACCGCTGCTTGAATTCATTTGTTTTCCCGCTTAATTCTTTGTCGGAAAGATTTCTCATTTCAGGTTCCAGAGAATTAATTTTATCAACAATTGGCTGTATTTTCTTTATATCTCGTTCGGATTTCGTGCCGAAAATCATTTTTAATAAAAAGTTTATCATTTATATAACTCCTAATTCACGAAATTTAAAACCATATAATTATAATACAATTAAAATAAAATAGCAAGTAAAATTTATAAAAAAATAGATAAAAAAATCTTGACAATATAAAAAAAAGGTGTATATATATAACACCTTATAAAATTTAGGAGGTTTTTAAATGAGTGTTAGAGTAGCTATTAATGGTTTTGGTAGAATCGGAAGAATGGTTTTAAGAGCCGGGCTTCAAAAAGGTACTATTGAAGTTGTTGCTATTAATGATTTAACAGATGCAAAAACACTTGCAACTTTATTAAAATATGATTCATTACATGGCAGATTTAATGGTACTGTTGAAGCAAAAGATAATGCAATAGTGGTAAATGGTAAAGAAATCCCGGTTTTCTCAATTAGAGAGCCTAAAAATTTACCATGGAAAGATTTTAATGTTGATGTTGCTGTTGAATCAACAGGTATTTTTAGAAAAGCTGAAAGTGAAAAAGGTGGTTATAAAGACCACATTAAAGCCGGTGCTAAGAAAGTTCTCTTAACAGTGCCTGCTAAAGACAAAATCGATAAAACAATCGTACTTGGAGTTAATGAAGGAGACATAAGTTCAGATGCAGTTGCATATTCAAATGCTTCTTGTACTACAAACTGTCTTGCTCCAATTGCTAAAGTTTTAAATGATAATTTCGGTATTGTTGACGGATTGATGACAACGGTTCATGCTTTTACTAATGACCAGAGAATTCTGGATTTGCCTCATTCTGATTTAAGACGAGCAAGAGCTGCTGCATTAAATATTATACCTACAAGTACAGGTGCTGCTAAAGCTATTGGTACTGTTATCCCTGAATTAAATGGTAAATTGAACGGTATAGCAATGAGAGTTCCTGTTGGTACAGGTTCTATTGTTGACCTTGTTGTAAATCTTGAAAAAGAAGCTTCTAAAGAAGATATCAATGCTGCTATGAAAGCTGCTGCAGAAGGCCCAATGAAAGGTATTCTCGAATATACAGAAGATCCTATTGTTTCTTCTGATATTATTGATAATCCTCATTCATCTATTTTTGATGCTTTATCTACAATGGTTATAGGTAAAACAGTAAAAGTTTTATCCTGGTATGATAATGAATGGGGTTATTCTAACAGAGTTGTTGATTTAATTTCAAAAATAGTTTAATTGTAAAAAATATACGGGGGACATAAGTTCCCCGTATTATCAAACTTAATTCGGAGGAGTACTTTAATGAATACTAACAAGAAAACAATACGAGATATTGATATAAATAACAAGAAAGTTATAATGCGAGCAGATTTTAATGTTCCTCTTGACAGTAATGGCAATATAACAGACGACACTCGTATTAAAGCT
>CAYQNP010000033.1:0-30085 GCA_964418785.1 uncultured Spirochaetia bacterium
TTATTTTTTATTTTTTTTATTATATCATACAATTCTTCAATATTATAAGCATCCTGGCCAGCCTGCAGAACAAGTGCTTTAAATCCGTATTTATTTACAGCAATGTCTACAGATTCTATTATCTCTTCTTCACTCATTTTATATCTTTTTATATATTTATTATGAGTTGATATACCGCAATACCGGCAATTTCGGGAACAGACATTAGATATCTCTATTATTCCGTGAACACAGCAAGAATTACCAAAATTTTTATGCCGTATAAAATTTGCGGTTTTATAAATTATATCAAGTTCTTCTTTACTTTTTCTGTTCAACAAATAAAGATAATCTTCAAAAGAAACAGATAAATTTTGAGTAACTCTATCCAGAATATTCAATGTTTTTTTATCTATATTTTTATTTTTATCAAGTCTGGAAAGCAATAAATCTTTTTCCTGCAATTCAAAAAAGGTCTCCTTCCACACCTGCAAAATTGATTTTGCATTCTCTTCAGGAAGTACTTCTATAACATAACCGCCTTGCGCATATATATAATCTCCAGGTTTAAGTGACTCTATCTCATTATAAGCCTGTTTTTTTTCGCCGAAATAATCTACAGTAACAATATTATCAGAAATATATTCTACTCTGCCGGGAATCGCATAACACATATTTTATTTCCTATTCATAATCGAAAGATAATAATCTAAGTTCTCGATTGGGGCTTTTCTCAATATCAATTTCACACCCCTCAAGTATAGTTCCTTTTGAGTGTTCCTGAAGATAAAAACTTAAAATTTCCGGATTAATTTCAGAAAAGTCACCCATCCTTAAATAAATTTTTGTTATCTTTTTAGCATTATGTTCGTTGCCGGTTTTAATAATATCATTTAAAAGCGATTTAATCATTTTTAATTCATGCATTTTTCTATCTCCTTATTAATAAAATTAATAATTTCAACTCCGGCATTTTTCACTTCCGGACTTAATTTATCTCCAGGTTCAAAACATACAGCCTGAATACCGATAAAAAAGAGTTCAGAACCTGTATCATGCTTAATTAATTCAGCAATAACTCCCGGAGGAAAGGTATGTGTACTTAAAGTGATATTATTAATATATTTTTCTTCTATATATTTAATTTCCCCCGGTACACCGTTAAAATCAGCAGCATCGAATATTACGGTTTTATCCGGATTTACTTCAATAACATCTTCCAGATATAATTCCGGTTTATTTTCCATATTAAAAATTACAACTGACTCACAGGATTTTTTCAAGCCTGCTATAATAAAAGGGCCGATGCCGTCATCAGAACGAAAAGTATTCCCCATACCTAAAAATAAAGTTTTAGCAGCACAATCAAGTGTCAAAATTTTTTCTATTTCTTTATTTAACAAATTTAACATCCAGAAAATGAGCAGAACAGGATATACACGGGTCATATGCTCTAACAAGCATTTCAAGAGCAAGAGTAATCTCTTCTTCACTTTTATCAAGTATTTCAGGCACTAATTTTTTCATATCCTGTTCAATATTATTAACATTCTGATTAGTACGAATAATACAATTAGCATTTTGTATTATTCCGTTTTCATCAACCTCGTAATTATGAAACAGGATACCCCGAGGGACTTCAACCGCACCGACGCCATTTCCTGCCTGTACTTTTATTCGTTTTTGTTCATTTAAGCCCACTGTAATCTCTTCGTCATAATTAATTCCTTTATCCTGTAAAGATTCAATTATAGATTTAGATTCTTCCAGGACATGGACGCATTCTATTAACTGAGCAACAGTATTAAGATACGGATTAATCCATTTTCCTTTCCAGCCCAATTGTTTTGCAACTTTTTTAGCTTTAGGATTTAATTTATCGGCATTAAGATTCATTCTTGCGAGAGCACCGACAGCATAAGAATCCCGGCTTAACTTTGTATGTTTTGCCGAGGAATGCGGCACAATAAATTCGTTTGTTATACTTTTATATTCCTTTTTATTTTTTCTAACCCCATCAGTTGAGCCGACATCTCCCATTAATAAAGGATATTCATTATCATCAGACACGAGTCCTACATATTCTGTTTCTCGCTCAAATTCAGGAAATTTTAATGTAGAAGCAAGTTCAAGAGTAGGTCCCATATCTTTTTCCAGATCCAGGAGGTACCCGTACATTTTATCAAGGTCTTCAGGTCTTGGAAGTTTAGTAAAGCCGCCAACAGTAGAAGAAATCGGGTGTACATGTCTGCCAACAAGCACATCGCACAAATCATTACATCTTTTTTTCATTCGCAAAGCTCTTCTTACGACTTCATTGTGACTCTGTATTAAAGGCACAAAACTCTGCACGCCCAGTAAATCCGGAGCAACGAGAAGATAAATATGCAATAAATGGCTGTCAAGAATCTCGTAATTTAAAAGCAATTTACGCAGAGCAATAGTTTGTTCTGACGGAGTAAAACCAATTGCATCTTCAGCAGCCTGAATAGATGCAAGTGAATGTCCGTCAGCACATATACCGCATATTCTTGAAGTTATATGTTGCGCTTCAAAAATAGAACGGCCGACAAGCATAGCTTCAAATAATCTTGGAGCCTCAACTATTTCAAGTTTACATTCTTCAAGTTTACCGTTTTTAACATTTACAACGATATTACCGTGTCCTTCGACACGGGTTAAATATTCAACATTAATTTTGACATTTTTTTTCATATTTATCCAACTCCAAACAAGAATTATACATATTAATTTTGTTTTTAAGCATATCCATAGTTATACCATACTTTTCCATAACATCCTTCTGTCCGTTCATATTAGGGTCATCAAGCAGTCCCCGGCAGCCGTAACAAATATTGCCGTTATTAGGACACCAGGAATTACATCCGCCTTTTGTAATAGGACCGAGACAAATAACACCTTTTTCATATAAACATACATTTTCGTTTAATTTACATTCAACACAAACAGCTTTATTAGGAACTTTATACGGCAAGCCTGCAAGAATAGCTTTTACTATTTTCAAAAATTCAGGGGGATATATAGGACAGCCGTAAACATAATAATCAACTTTCACTACCTGATCTACAGGCATAGTAGGGATAGTAGGAAAATGCTGACTGTTTTTCGGATATACATATTCTCGAGCTTTATCCAGATCAAGATTATTTTTCATTCCGTTCACTCCGCCGATAGCAGCGCATGATCCGTAAGCAACGAGTATTTTTGTTCTTACTCTAATTTTTTTTATTCTTTCTACAGCATGCGGTGTTGTAATACTGCCTTCAATAAAAACAACATCATAATCTTTATCCCACTTTTCAGACATAACTTCTCTAAATTCAACAACATCAATTACACCGAGTAAATCGAGCAACTCTTCTCCAATATTTGCAATTTGAAGCTGACAGCCCTCGCAGCATGCGAAATCAAAAAAAGCCACTTTAGGTTTTATGTTTGCCATTTTTATATTGCTCCTTTTAAATTTTTTATTTCACTATAAGAGAAAACAGGGCCGTCCTGACAGCAATAAACTCCGTCTATCTGACAATGCCCGCATTTTCCCACACCGCATTTCATATGGCGTTCGAGAGATAAAAATATTTTATTATCATTTATATTTTTCATTAATAATTCCTGGATAACAAATTTATACATAACCGGAGGGCCTACTACAACCGAGTAGGTATGTTCAGGATCAAGATTTATGCCCGGGATAAGAGAAGTTATAAGTCCGACATTTCCGGCCCAATCCGGATCAGCCTGATCCACTGTACAGCAAAAATTTATATCCAGTCGTCTGTCCCATAACTCAGTTTCATCGCCGAACAGCATATCTTTCGGAGTTTTAGAACCGAGGAGTATAGTAACTTTTCCGAAATCTCTTCTGTTATCAATGACATAATTTATTAATGATCTAAGGGGTACAATACCGAGGCCGCCGGCTATCAACATTAAATCATTACCTTCAAGTAATTGTACAGGAAAACCTTTTCCAAAAGGGCCTCTAATTCCTATTTCATCACCGGGTTCTAACTTATGAAGTGCATTTGTAACTTTACCAACTGCCCGAACAACCAGATCAAACGAACCTTTTTGTGTAGGGGAAGATGCAATAGAAATCGGAGCCTCGCCGACACCGAACAGAGATACTTCAACAAACTGCCCGGGTTCGTGCCCAAGTTCTTTCTCATCAAGTAATACTATATTAAAATATTTTTCATACGGAGTCAGCTGCTTTGTCTTTACAATCTTTGCACGCTTAATATCAAATTCCGGATTAGAAATATATTCCTTTTTCATACTAAATATTCTCCTTAACTAAAGAATCTAAAGTTTCTTTAAGATTAATACCAGCCATGCAGGTTCTGCTGCATCTTCCGCAACCTGTACAAAAAAATCTGGCATATTTATCAACAGGGAATTTAAATTTTCTATAATATCGATGACGCTGCCGTTCCGACCGCAATTTTCTAAAATCCTCTCCGCCTGCTACTTTTGCAAACGGGTCATTCTGGCATGAATCCCATACTCTTATCCTTTTTCCTGTCTTTAAATTCAAATCAGGCTCATCTTCTACATCAAAACAGTAACAGGTAGGACATACATTTGTACAGTTAGCACAACCAAGACATTTTTTGCCTATTTCTTCCCATACTTTACTGTTGTAACTTTTAGCAAATATCTCAGGTATTTTGGAAGCAGTAATATGTACTTCATTACGGAAAATTTTGCGTTTCTTTTCCCGAAGTTTTTCCAATGCTGCAATCTGTTCCGGTTTTGCTTCATTACAACAGCCTGATATCAGCTCTTCACCTTCAACTGTATTGATATGTACTAAAAAATAATCTCCAAGATCAGTAAAAAAAAGGTCATAGCCTCCATTAGGCAAATCATTTCCCATTAAATGACAACTTGCATATTCGTCGCAGTAATCATTACATTCAAGACCTATTAAAAGTACATTATTTTTTCTGGTTAAATAATTCGGATCATACGGTTTACTTGAAAAAACAACATTTAAATTCTGAATACCGGCAAGGTCGCATGTATGTATACCGAATATTATCATTTCTTCGTATTCCACGACTGCCTGCATAGTCTGTTTTCCCTGTGATATATCATACTCAGCCAGAGTTTCATACTGAGGCATAAAATATTTTTTAGGCGGTAAAATTGTAGGGATATATTTTAATGCTATCTGTGACGCAGATGTAACAGGCTCAAAGGAGTACTGGTTATTAGATTTTTCAACCGGGGCAACAACTTTTTTCCTCTGAATAAGTCTGTTAATAAACTTATCAAAATTACTTTTTTCCAATGCAGCATATTTCATTTTTCCCTTCCTTACACAGATTTCTTAAAAAACATATTAATTATTTTATTAATTAATATGTTTTTTATATATTATAAAAAAATTACACACCAATGTCAAGTTTTTTTTGTGATTTTTTTCATTAGTTGTAATTATATGAAGCAGGAGAGTATTACTGAAACAAAGAATATTTTTGATTATACAGCATATTAGATTTGTAATTTTCTATATAATATGCATTCGAATTTATTAAAAGCTTATCTTTTAAATTTTTTCTTGACTTTTTATATATCACTATTATAATGATATTATATGGATACTATAAAGATTTATTATGAGATTTCAGGTATTATAAAAATAAAATTATCTTGCAGACAGGGAGAAACTAACATAAAACGAAATACAACAATAGAAGATTTTATAACTACAAAATGCGGAATAAAAAAGAAATATTTAAAATATCTAGATGTAACTATTAATGGCGAGCATAAATCATATACTTATAAACTGAACAATAATGATAAAATATTAATTTTAATGCCTATTGGAGGCGGATAAAATGACTGTATATATAAACGATAAATCTTACAGTTTTTCCGGGAAATTTATAAAAATTCATAAAATAATAGACAAATTAAATTTAAAAAATAAAAACATAGTAATATTAAAAGGCGGTAAAATTATAGATGATCGGATTTCATTAAAAGATGGTGATAAAATAGATATAGTATCTTTTATAGGTGGAGGCTAATGGATTTATTAAAGATAGGGGATTATGAATTCAACACAAGATTGCTGCTTGGGACAGGAAAATATTCGTCAATAGATATAATGATAGAAACAGTAAAAGCAGTAAAACCAGCCTTAATAACCGTAGCGCTAAAAAGGGTTAATATTGATAACCCGGATGAAGATATTTTCATTGCTTTGCAAAATATAGAGGATATAATTTTAATGCCGAATACAGCAGGGGCAAAAACAGCTGAAGAAGCATATAAACTCGCACATATAGGAAAAGAATTATCCGGCGAACGTTTTGTAAAAATCGAAATCCATCCTGACACAGAATATTTACTGCCGGATGCTATAGAAACATTTAATGTATGTAAAAAATTAACTCGTGAAGGATTTTATGTTATGCCGTACATAAATGCAGATTTAGTTTTAGCAAGGCGGTTAGAAGAGATTGGATGTGTAAGTGTAATGCCGTTAGCAGCTCCAATTGGAAGCGGCCGGGGCCTTTTAACATATGAATTTATACAAATGATAACAGACAAATTAAATATTCCGGTTATAGTAGATGCAGGGCTTAAATCTCCTTCTGAAGCTGCAGCAGCAATGGAATTAGGTGCGGCAGCTATACTTGTAAACACCGCTGTCGCTCTATCTGAGAATCCGATTGCCATGGCAAAAGCTTTTGATATGGCTGTCACTGCAGGGAGAAAAGCATATAAAGCCGGTATTATTGATACTGTTTCTCATGCAAGGGCAAGCAGTCCAAATCTGGATTTTTTATTATGAAAATAACTTTAAAAAAATTCAAACAATTAATAGAAGATAATGATTTCTCGTATCTTGACGAACTTGCTTTTGAAGCCAGATTAATAACTGAAAAATATTTCGGAAAAAATATTGATATTTATATACCGGTTTATATATCTAATTTCTGCACTAACGACTGCATATATTGCAATTTTTCAATTAATAACAATAAAATAAAAAGACAGAGACTAACTTTAAATGAAATAGAAAAAGAATTTATAATATTAAAAAATAAAGGATTTAAAGAGATACTTATTTTATCAGGCGGTGATGAAAAAGATTTTGAGCTTGTCTTAAATTCTGTTTTAAGAGCAAAAAAATATTTTGATAAAATTGGTATTGAAATATTTTCGTGTTCATTAGAGCAGTATAAAAAACTAAAGGCTGCAGGCGTGGCTTATGTTACTATTTATCAAGAATGTTATAATAAAAAGATATATAATTCTATCCATAGGAGCGGGAATAAAAGCAACTATTACTTTAGATATAACAGTCCGGCGAGAGTTCTCAAAGCCGGGATAAGAGGTATTGGTATGGGGGTTTTATACGGCATATCAGATCCAATAAGTGAAACAATTGCTCTGGCAGAACATATTTCATATTTGCGTAAAATATACTGGGACAGAGATTTTTCTATATCATTCCCGAGAATCAGGGACCGAAAAACAGACTACTATATACCGGATAAACTATTAGCAAAAATAATATTTTTATTCAGATTATTATTTAATGATATAACATTAAACTTATCAACCAGGGAAAGTTCTAAATTCAGAGACGGTATGCTTGGACTTGGAATAAATAAAATCAGTGCAGAATCTTCCACAAAAGTAGGAGGTTATTTAAAAAAACAATCCGGGCAAGATCAATTTTTAATAAGTGATACTCGAAATCTAAAAGCAATCAAACAGACTCTAAAAAACAAAGGATATTTCCCTGTTCTAAAAGATTATTCAGCTGTTTTTAATTAAAGAGGATTTTATGAGATTCAATAACGAACAGTTATATAGATACAGCCGACAGATACTGCTACAGGAAATTAACGCTTCCGGACAAAAAAAATTAATTAATTCAAAAATTCTAATAATAGGTTTAGGCGGATTAGGTTCTCCTGCAGCGTTTTATTTAACAGCAGCGGGAATCGGCCGGCTCGGAATTGTTGATTCTGATAAAGTTGAATTATCCAATCTTCAACGACAAATATTACATTTTTCAACTGATATAGGAATCCTTAAAACTGTATCAGCAAAGAATAAATTAACCAAACTCAATCCGAACACAACAGTAATACCTTACAATTTAAGAATTACTGATAAAAATATAAGAAGCATTATAAAAGATTATGATTTTATTTTGGACTGTACAGATAATTTCGAAACCAAATTTTTAATTAATGATATATGTGTGGAGATGAGCAAACCTTTTTCACATGCAGGAGTTATAGGATTTCAAGGACAAACAATGACTTTTGTCCCGGGGAAAGCCTGTTATCGCTGCATTTTTAAATCACCGCCAGAAGATACAGCATCATGCGCAGAAGCAGGTATATTAGGTACTGTTGCAGGAATAATAGGGTTAGTACAGGCAACTGAAGCAATTAAATACATATTAAATACAGGAAAATTATTAAGCAACACTATTCTAACTTTTGATGCCCTGGAATTTAATTTTTCAAAAATAAAAATTTCTAAAAATCCGAACTGTGTATGCAATAATCTGTAATATCACTTAATTAATCTTTTATTGACTTACAAATAAAATAAATTATATTAAAATTATGAAAGAGAAGAAAAAATCCAAGAAACACGATCTTATTGTAAGAACAGCCCAGAAGATTTTTGCATATTTTGGAGTGCGAAAAGCGACCATTGACGAAATAGCAAAAACAGCAGGTATAGGAAAAGGCACTATTTATAACTATTTCAACAGCAAGGAAGAACTGTTTGCTGTTGTTGTAAAACGGGAAGAGGAAGAATTAAAAGAACAAATAACAAAAAATATTAATACTGCTGATTCTGCAACAGATAAACTGATTCTTTTTTTCACTACAAAGATAAAATATTTATTTAAACTTAAAAATTTTTATTCAATTCAGAAAGATATGCTTGACATAATTTACTCAGAACTCGAACAAATAACATACAGTTATTATGAATTTGAGAAACAGACTTTGACCGATATTTTCAAAGCAGGAATTGATGCCAATATATTTGAAATTACAGACATTGATTTAACTGTAAATGTAATTATGCTTACTTCAAAATCTCTCGAATTGTACTGGCTAAGGAATGAGCAATACGATTCTCCGGAAAAGCCTATTAATGAAATTAAAAATTTAATGAACATATTTTTTAACGGTATTTTAAAGAGAGAAAAATAATTTATTAAACTTTCATACAGAGATTATAAAATTCGCAATTTTCACATTCAGTCTTTTCCCATTTTCTAAACGGTTTAGCAGGGTCAAGAATATCATTAATTAATGTATCGATTACTTCAAGGTATGATTTATAAATATCTTCTTTTGCTTTTTCATCTGCTTTTTTAAAAAGGCTTAACTCCATTTTATTCTGTTCTGCTATAAAAAAAAGATATTTAGCATCAGAAACTGTTTTTATATTATCTCTATCTTTCGTTAAAAGATATATATAAAACGGAAGCTGAATACTTGCTATAGATTTATTTATATCCTCCATATTATTAATATCAAATTCTAATTCATTAATTTTCCAGACATTTGAATACCGCTTTTGACTTCCGCTTTTATAATCTATTATTATAAAATTTCCATTACTGTCTTTATCTATTCTGTCTATGTAGCCTTTAATATTAACCTTATGCATACCTGTATCATAAACTGCCTTAAAATCTTTTTCCAGTTTATAAATAGAAAAAGGTTCTTGAGACAGATTAAATTTTATAAAATCTTTAAGTTTAATACTAATTATTTTTTCCAGTAAAATTATTTTTCCGGAATATCTTTTATTCTTAAAATACTCGTTTATTTTATAGGCTGATATATCAAGCAGTTCATCAATTCTCTCGCTGTTAAAATAATTTTTTCTATTTTTTGCTTCTTCAAAAATTTCACTTAATATTTTATGAATAATTGTACCTCTTGCTCCTGCATCAAGTTCCTCTGCAATCTCGTCTTCTTCTGCCAGATCAAGTATATTGCTGAAATAAAATTTAATCCCGCATTTTATATAAGTATCAAGATTAGAAGCTGAAAAAACAAAAGAATTAAGTTTTTCAATTACAGATTCAGACTTAATGATTTCTCTGCCTGTTTCAGAAGTTTTTATATTACTTATGGGGATACTTATTTTATCAATATTATATTTTTCACCTTTTTTTTCTTTTTCCCAGATTAATTTTTCTATATATCTGCTTCTTATATTATCTTCATTTTCAATATAAAAGAGATGCACATTTTCAGCACTTTTAATAATTCGTTCAAAATAATAACGATTCATCTCTTCCTGCTTATTATAATCAGGCATATTAAACTGTTTATAAAGTTCTATCGGTATTAAAGGATCAATCTTTTTTTCACCCGGAATAACATCATCCTGAACATCGAAAATAAAAACATTTTTAAAATTAAGATTTCTTGTTTCAAGCATTCCGATAATTTCAAGATTCTGCAGAGGTGTAGTTGAGAAAGATATTCCCTGTTCTTTTAAATAGGAAAGAATAAAATTCAAAACAAACTCTTTATTAAATGATTCATTAGCAAACTCAATTTTTTTTAATTCTTCCAGAAGATTAAACAGAGCATTAAATATTTCACCTGATAAAACATAGGATTTAACAGGGCTTGCATCAATAATTAAATTTATAAAATCTTCAATATAATCCGTAACCTGCGCAATCTTATTAATATTTTCAAAATTTTTAAAAATTATTGTATGCAGTTTACCTATAATACTTTTTACTTTATTCTCGTCTTGATTAATATTATCCGGAATATTCCAGTCTGACAAAAATTTTACTGTTTCATACTGTTCAATTTCATCAAGATTAATATAAATTTTTCCGTTCAATCTGCTGTCTTTTACTTCTTCCTTTAATGCAGCTTTTATATAATTTACAAATATTCTTATTACTGCGTATTCTTTTTTATGCAGATTTTTTATAAACGGATGCGACAAGATATTTACATACAGTCCGGCATTATAATATATTTTTCCTGCTCTTTCTCTGATATTTTTCTGAGCATTCAATATTTCAGATATCAATGAAAACAATGAAGTTCGTATTAACGGATACTGAAGAGATATATTAAAGTTATCAACTTTTCCCAATTTTTTAAGTCTGTCAACAACTATACTCAAGAGAGGGAACAAAGTATCGGCGCGCGGCAGAATAACAGCTGTATTTTCAATCTGAGTTTCTTTTAATACTTCATAAGACTGGACAACTTCTGAATGAAAATCAAAGGCAGCATGGAAATGATATTGTGTTTTAAATTTTTTATTTACACTTAATTCTTCAAGTTGTGCTGGTTTAAATTTTTCGTATAATCTTCCTAAAATTTCATTCCAATCTGCAGGATTTCCGTTCCATATAATTTCAGCCCTGTTATCCTGCCATAATCTATATATAATCTGCTGTTCCACACCTGTTAATGCAAATAACCCGGAAAAATATATTTTATTAAAATCAGGGAATGTTATGTCATTGATAATCTTATACGCTTTTAAATAACTATAACCTCTTGTAAACTTTTCATTCATTTCAAGATATTTATGAAACTCTTCTCTGATTTGCACTATCTTTTCCAGCAGAATATTTATCTGCTCAGGCATTTCATAACCTATCTCGGCATTCTCTTGAACAGATGTAAGTACTTTATTCTCTATATTTTCTGTATCAGCCTGATTTATAAATCTGAATATTCTCTCTCCCCACGGCATAAATTTTTCAAAATCAGACTGAATATTAATAAATTGTTTCTCTGAAAGTATATTTTTATTCTGAATGATTTTCCATATTATCCATACAGCATCTATTGAATTTATCAACTTTAAGCCGGGATATTTTTTTTCAGTAATAAAATAAACAAATTCATCCATTGTAAAACTTTTAGGCGGAATAAACGATGCTTTAAGTTTCTTAGCCATTGCTTTCCGCAGAAATAAAAAAGGTCGTTTATTAGGAAATACTATTGCAGTATCCGAATAATTATTTTTATCATTTTTGTTCTCTTTTAAAAATTTGTCCGTAAAATTTTCAATAAAGTTTTCTTCTATAGGTATCCAATATATTTTTCTCATAAAAATTTCACACCTCTTTTACTGCATCCTCATCTATATATAAAAGAAAACAACTTATATTTTTTGACGGATATAACTCGCTTATTATTTGTTTATACTCATTTATCTGTTTTGAATGTTTTGCAGAATACTCTTCCCCTGTTTTAAAATCAATTATATATATTTTATCTTCAAAAAGCATTAATCTGTCAACTCGTTTTAAAGCCCCAGATTTGTCAGCAATTTCAAATTCATTAAAAATTTCAACAGAATCGTCAACTTCAAAAAATTTTTTAAAATTTTTATTATTAAAAAATTTCTCAATAATATTATTCAGTTCTTTTTTTTCTATTCCAAATTTTTGAGCAGTAATATCTATTTTTGAATCTAAATCTTTATCAGGATATCGTTTAATCAAACTTAGAAGATAATGGACTGTTTCACCGATATACGCAGCATAATGTCTCTGTTTATTTATTTCTACGGGTGATTTAACTTTAAGTTTTAAAAGTTCAAGCCAATCTAACGAGACATCACCCACATCTGCAAAAGAAAGATATTTTATTTTTTCATCCGCCAAATTTATTCCTTGCTTTTCATTTATTTCAAACTTTCCGACTTCGATTAATGTTTTATCCTGATTTTTAAAAAATAATTCTTTATACTTACTGGTTCTCGGGTAATCAAGAAAAAACGCAAATACAGCTTTCCGGGCTCTTGTAAAACCGACATACAGTGAATTTATTTCATCTATATGTCCCCTCAGCAGTTCTTCATAATATATATGTTTCAATCTGGAAGAAAATTTTATATAATCTTTTTTTATATAATACATATTTAATCTTTCATTTTGTTTATCGATTTCAAAAAAATTATTTGTATTCATACCGGCAGAATCAAGAAACGGCATAATAACAATAGGAAATTCAAGACCTTTTGAAGTATGAATAGTCATAAGTTTAACAGCATTAAGATTTTCAGGAGTACGAATAACAAGTTCTTTATCCTCTTTTTCATCCCACGCTTCCATAAATCCGTTTATACTGTTTACTCCTGCCCCTGTTAATTCGGATATAAACTCAAGCAATCTCAGGAAATAAGGAACCTCTTCTTTAAACAATGAAAACAGATTCCATTTATTTATTATAAGATGAATAAATTCATACAGCGGCATATATGATACTGTTTTAAAAAATTCCGCAAAAAAATCAGTCCATAATTCCGGATTCCATTTCTGAAATTCTTTATATAAAAAAACTTTCTTATGAGATTTTTTTATAAGTATTGAAGAATACCATTTATTTAATTTGTCAAACTCAATATTAGAAATCTTACTGAAGATTGAACCGTTTATAAAATTAAGAAAACTTAAATTATCTGCAGGATTATTAAAAAATTTCAAAAGATTTATTAATTCTATTATTACCGGCTGTTTTTTGATACTTATGGTCTCGGATGATTCTATATTTATGTTTTTTATTATATCTTCTTTACTTTCTTTTTTTAATTCGAGAATCCATTTTATAGCAGTTTCTAACTCTTCATTTTTTCTGCCGAGTATCGCAACATCTTTATAATCATACTTATATTTAATAAATATATCCCTCAAAGTCTGTTTAAATTTCTCCCTCAAAATTTCCAGAACATCTTCTTTTTTCCCGGATTTACCGTCCTCAGTCAAAGCATTTACTATTTCTATTCGAACATAGCCTTTATTTCGAAAGTCATCTCTAATCTCCTGTCTTACATCTTCATAAACCGAAGCATATTTTTTCAGCAATGTACGGTCTATATTATCATCTCCTACACTTTTTTTTAAGAAAAATTCTATATTTTCTCTTGTAAAATTTTTATTTACAAAATCAACTACATATTCATAAGAACGAAAATTTTTTGAGAGAATAAGTTTATATAATGATTGAACAGCAGCATATCCTCTTGTTTGATTCTTAAAATTTTCTTCAATCTCATTTACGAGTTCATAATTTCCGCCTCTCCATCTGTATATAGACTGCTTCTCATCACCTACTAAAAATAATGTTCCTCCTGTGCTAAAACTATCCTCTATTAAATACTCGACATTTTCCCACTGAATGGTGCTCGTATCCTGAAATTCATCTATTAAATAATGATTATATCTCTCAGATAAATAATAATAAAGCTCCGGAAGTATATCATTTCCTTTATCATTTAATATGTTTTTCAAATGACTGCTTATTTGATTTATTAAAACCGTTTTATTCGAATTGGTAATCTTTTGAAGTTCTTTCTCAAAAGCAGTATAAATATCTATTACACTCTTAAATTTAAATTGAGTACTTTCTTCAATATGTTTGCTGATCTCTTTTTTTATATGTTCATATTGTATGCGAATACTTTCAGGAACAGGATCGGAATCTTTATTGAGAAGTTCTCCTTCAACAAAATCTTTATTTATATAATTTTTAATTGCCATATAATCTTTCTTATCAATAACTGTTTCAATACCGGTTAAAAATCTTTTTCGAAATTTAATATTTCCCTGTAAAGTTTTTAACGCGTTATTAAATTTTTCGAATAATTCATAATCAAATTCAAACTTATTGACAGTATTTAATTCAGATATTTTTAAACCTGTTTCTTTTTCCTTGTTCCAGATAAACTTAATATTATCTTTTATATTTTCAGATATATCCCATTTTAAATTTGTTTTATTAGTTTTGTACAGATAGTCTATATAGTTAAAAAACATATTTTTTATTTCTTCATTATCGACCACATCTTCATATAACTCATTTAATGCCAGATCAATATAAGAATCTGTATTTAAAACTATCTCAAAATCCGGAGCAAGGTTTAAAGAAAATGATAGAGCCCGTAAAATAAAAGTATTAAAACTGTCAATAGTCAAAACTTTTAAATCATTAAAATATTTAAACATATAGTCTATTGTGCCCGAAATAATCTTCTTTATATCACTATTTTGTAAAGACTCTGTAAGGAACTTTTTGTTAATTCTTCCGGAATTATGATTTTTATCCAGAAACCACAAATCAAGCGGTTTTTTTATAATATTAATAATAGGTTCTTGTCCTATAGACCTGTCCAGATAAATACCTTTCATCCATTCAATAATTCTCTGCCGCATTTCAAAAGTAGCCTTATTTGTAAAAGTTATAGCCAGTATATTCTTTAAATTTGAAGGATTTAATTTATTTGAATTTATATTTATTAAAGTTTGAATAAATCGCAAAGCAAGATTAAAAGTCTTACCGCTTCCCGCGGAAGATTTAGTAATAATTATGTAAGAGTCCTCTTTTGATATTAAAGATTCCATAAACATACTATATATTTAAGAAAGGATAAAAAACATAATACTAAAATTTAACTCCCTTCGTTGGAAAAATAAATTATTGAATCAAAAAATAATTTCAAGAAAAATATTTACAAACCAGATATTTCTGATAATAGAATTAGAAAATACAAGTTGACATTAAAAATTTTTGATATAAAATTAATTTACAGAAAGAATGCAAAAAATATTAAATAATGGAGTAATGTAATATGGAAATTTTTGAGAAATTTGATAGTTCAAATAATAAAAAATTCGAAGCACAAGAATTAGTTTATGATGCATGGGAAGTTCCTTATAATAAAGGAATTAAACTTATTAAATCAGCGCTCAAATTAGATCCGGATAATGTTGATGCATATAATTATCTTGCTGAATATGAAACAGACAAATATAAACGGCTTGCGATTTATAAATATGCTGCAGATCTTGGAGAAAAGACTTTAGGGAAAAAATTTATAAAAGAGAATACAGGATATTTTTGGGGGATAATAGAAACACGCCCGTATATGAGGGCACTTCAGGGTTTAGCAGAATCCTTATTGGAAACCGGAAAATTACACGATTCAATAAAAATATACGAAAAAATGTTAAAATTAAACCCAAATGATAATCAGGGAGTTCGTTTCGTATTATCAATTCTGCTTGTAAAACTGAATGAGTTTTCAAAATTTGAAAAATTAAATAAAGAATATGGCCTATCCGCCAGCGGAGTTTATGCATATACCTATGCCATATATGTCTTCAAAAAATATGGTCCCGGTGAGCAAGCAGATAATGCTTTAAAATATTCCATTGAAATGAATCCGTATGTTATAGATTACCTTATTGGAGAAAAGAGAATACCTGATTTAAATTATCTTCCTCCATATGCTGCTTTAGGCAGCGAAGAAGAAGGTATGATATATGCTGCCATAAGCAAAGATTTATGGAAAGGAACACGCAAAGCAATTAAGTGGCTGAAAGAATTTAAGAACAGAACAGATTTATAGTTATCTTGTACCGAAAGCACAATACGGGAAAATACATACTTTACAATGAGTGCAATATCCTCCGTATCCTTTGTCTGCAATAATCTCTTTTGTAATTTTTGTATCTGAAAAAGCAAAGGGCAAAAACACATCGAGTGCCGTAATATTATAATATATAGCAGCGCCGGGTACCCCGAAAACAGGTATATTGTTTAAATATGCTATCAGAAACATATTTCCGGGCAAAATAGGTGTACCGTGACTTATTATTTTTGCACCGCTCTCTTCTATTGCATTCGTCGTTACATCATCCGGATCTACAGACATTCCTCCGGTCAAAATCAGAAAATCGCTTTTATTACTTAACTCTATAATATTATCGCGTATTAATTCTTTGTTATCCGGAACTATAACTGTATTTATCACCTCACTGTTATATTCTTTAATTTTTCTTTTAATAATATCTCCAAACTTATCTTTTATTCTCCCTTTTGCTACTTCATTCCCTGTTATTATAAGTCCAACCCGCTTTTTTCTGAATTTAATTATTTTCAAAGGTGATTTTTTTCTTCCGATTTTTAAAGCTTTTTTTACGGATTTTTTCTTTATTGATAAAGGAACTATTCTTATGCCGGCTATCTCTTCTCCTTTTTTTACAGGTCTATCAGAGACTCGAGTAGTAAAAACAATATCATTAATTCTGTTTATCTCCCCTACAGCCTTTCTGTCAACAAGAAGCAAACCGTCTTCTTCTGCAATAAAAACAACCTTTCCTTCAGAAGGTCCTTTTGAACTAATATTGCTTCCTGCAAGTTTTTTAAATTCTTCTGCTGCTTCATCTTCATGATACTCGTTCCGTTCTGTCTCTAAAATCCATATATACTCTTTACCTATACTTAAAAACTTTTCAATATCTTCTTCCTTAATTATATGTCCTTTTTTAAATAAAGGGCCTTTAAACTCTCCCTGTATTATCTGTGTTACATCATGAGACAAAATTTCTCCTACAGCATCCTCTACTTTTACCTTTCTCTTTTTCATAGCGACACCTCAAATTACAAAATTCGTTCTTGTTATTTTTTCTATATGCTCCCATAATTCCGGAAATTCCTTTCCTGTTATTCCCTGAATAAATTTAGTAATAGATTTATCTCTTTCAAGTATTATTTCAAAACAGTTATCATTAATTTGTTTACATTCTGCTTTTTTAAAATATTTTACCAAATTACTGCTTACATTGCAAACAGCATAAACAGATTTTTTGATTCCGGTACTTAGCGGTTTTAATGCCATAGGAACAGGTGATATATCTTTTATCTGTAATTCTTCAGAAAAAAAACTATTTATGAATTTCTTTGTTTTCATAACATCAATATTTTCTTCTGTATAAAATTCAAAAATTTCATTTTCTGCTTCTACCATTAAAGGCAGCGGAAAAGTCATCCTGATTTTCATTCTGGGATTAAAACCTTCACTATAACTCATTTTTAAACCGAGCATAATAAAAATTTTTTCAAATATATTTATCAAATCTCTATGTGACACAAATTTATAAATTCCCTTTTTATGAAAAATCATTTTAAATCTGTATGTATTTTTTTGATTTTTTAAACCAAGCGAAATCTCTTCAGGCTTATACAACGAAGTCTTTTTATTATGAATTGTTTTACTGCATATACCGCAGCCGTAACATTGTTCTGTAAAACATATTGCTGTTTTTTCACCTTTTAAATATTTCTCATATTCCCAACTGAAAAAATCATCATTAAAACCATAGTCGAATTTTTCCCATACAAAATTTTTTTTAGCAGAATATATGTAATCATCAATATTAACATTATGTTCTTTTAAAGTTTCAAGCCACAAATTCAAATCAAATTTATCATCAGAAGTATCGAAGAAATAACCTTTTTCCCATAAAGAGAAAATAACATCGTTAAGTTTTTCGTCGCCTCTGCTCAAAATAGAATCAATAAAAGATATTCTGGTGTCCTGCCATTTTAAATCAATCCATTTTTTATATTTTTTTGTAAAAAATATTCTTTTAAGTTGTTTTAATTTCTCTTCAATTTTATCAAATGCAAGTTGCGGTTCATACTGTAAAGGTGTAAATGGTTTTCTGCTGATAGGATTAAAATGCAAAGTAAGTCTTAATCTCAAGTGTTTTTCAGAAAGTCGTGCAATTATTTTATCAACTAATTTTTTAGTATCCTCTATTTCGTCATCAGATTCATTAAATCCATACATAAGATAAATTTTAACTCTACGCCAGCCTTTTTCCGCCACAGTTACAATTGTGTTTATAAAATTTTCAATATCTATAAACTTGTTTATTTTTTTCTGTATATCTTCGTTTGCTGTTTCCAATGCAAATGTTAATCCGGATTTTCTAACAACTTTTATTTTATCCAATAAATCAAGCGTAAAATTATCAATTCTTAAAGATGGAAGCGAGAAAGATACTTTTTTATCAGCATATTTTTTATTCAACACATCAAGTAATTGCCATAATTGTGAATAGTTGCTTATACTCAATGACAATAGAGTTATCTCATTATATCCTGAATAGCGTATTATTTTATCGGCTATATCTGCAATCTGTTTTATGTCTCGTTCTCTCTGCGGTCTATAATAATACCCTGCCTGACAAAAACGGCAGCCGTTTACACAGCCGCGACTTACTTCTATTATTCCTCTATTTTGTACTGTATCTATAAACGGTATAACGAATTTATACGGTGCAGCGCTTTTATTCAAATCAGGAAGTATATTATGTTTTATTTTATCCTTTTTCTCAGCAGCTGGAACATATATGTATTCAAATTCATCCAGTTCTTCAAGTATCTTTTTTCTGGAATAATTTTTATTTTTTAAAGCAAGAATTTTATTAAAGACTTCTATAATTATATTTTCAGCTTCTCCAATAATAAAAACATCAAAAAAATTTTTTACAGGTTCAACATTTGCAATCCCGGAGCCGCCGCCGATTATAATAGGATCGCTCTCTGTTCTCTCTTTTGCAAGAACGGGTATCCCGGACAAAGATAATATTTGAAGTACGGATGTGTAATTGAGTTCATAAGCAATTGTTATACCAAGAACATCAAACTCTTTTACCGGTGTTTTTGTTTCAAGAGAAAATAATGGAAGTGAAAATTTTTTCATTACTTCCTGCATATCAAGTGCAGGCATAAATACTCGTTCTGCAATTAAATTTTCTTCTGCATTAATTAATTCATATAATATCTTCAGAGAAAAATTAGACATTCCTATTTCGTACAAATCAGGATAGCAGAGGACCGTTGCTAATTTTTCTCTGCTGATTTCTTTTACAACACTGTTTATTTCATTTCCGATATATCTTGCCGGTTTTTGAACATAATGCAGAGCTCTGTCTAAAATTTTTCCATCTATTGCAGGCATAATTTATTCTTTAATTCCCCAGACAGATATTTCTCCCGGCTTGATTTTATAAATAATTTCATTCTTCTTTGTCTTAAATTTCACATTCTCCTCTCTGAATACACCTGTTTTTCTGTATCTATATGTGTTCAGCAATGAATCAATACTCTCTATTGAAAAATTAAATTTTATTTTATATGATTTTTTCAAATTACTGTTTACAAGAAAAATCAGATGTTTATACTCTTTTTTTAAATCATAATAATATGCAAATACATATTTGTTATCCGGAAATATTTGCAAAGTTTTAAATTTATTAAATTTCTGTATTACAGGAAATTTATTTCTTATAGAAGCGCAATACTTCATAAGTTTTATTGTATCGGCAGAATCATTATTCCAGTGTAATGATGTAAAATTAAATAAAGCAAGTTTTCCGTAATTCAAATCATTTTTAGGGAGGAGATATATACTGCTTTTTTCAGAATCAAGTCCTTTATTCATAGGCTGAATTTCCTCAAGTTCAAAACCGGAATTAATAAAGGGCATTGTATTAGGCAAGAAATAATTTAATGCTGCTGAAAAAAGATGGAGAAGTTTTTTCCCGTCACGCACTATAGTTCTCGGAGTATCATGTGTCTCAGAAGTAGCAAGGAGCGGCAATTTTATTTTATGCAATGAATTAAAAACATTTTTAACATTGCCTGTTCGCCAGCGCGGTTCTTCTGCCCAGATATTACCGATTATAGCATGATAACCTGCCTTTTTAGCTTTACCGCTGTTATCTATATCAAGTTCTTCTGCAATTAGAAGAAAATTTTTATTTATTTTTTTTGCTTTTTGAATTATCATTTTTTCGAGTTCAGCAGGCAAAGCGTGTGCCATATCTATTCTAACCCCGTCAATTCCGTATTTTTTTTGCCACCACGGAAGTATATCTGATATTTTATTCCACAATTTTTTATTGGGGATTTTACCCGGTGCCCGACTTGATTTTATTACATCGTATAAAATATAAGGAGCCTGATCTTTCGACAAAAATTTTACTGCTGTCTTCGGATGGTCTAAAAATAAACGCAAGAATGTTATTTCATTCCATAAAGGCTGAGTATCGTTTATTACATCCGAAAAAGCCGGTGAGGTCGTTATGCCGAAATATTTCTCTACATCGTTTAATATATCCTTTGATCTTTTTATTTTCTGCCATTTTTTCTTATCAAGTTTATCCGGTGATAAAGTGAATTTTTTTAAATGCTTCTCTGTATCAGGAGCAGAATATATAGCAGGTGCAAACTTCGGGAAATATGCAGTTGAATTAAGATTCGGAACCTGCGGAGGTTTCAAATCGTTTTCATACTCTTTTTTTATCCAGTAAAACCAGTCCGGATGCTCTGTTATTAACACATTATCCCGCGCAGCTGTACGGGGGATTAAATCGAGTATTACTTCCATCCCGTATATATGCGCTGCTTCAATAAACGCTTTAAACTGAGTATCAAGCAATTCTTCAGAAAATTTACCAATCATTGGATCAAAAAGATATTTGTCAAGTTTGAAAAAATCTTTAATTGAGTATAATGAAGGTGCATCTCCTTTTTTATACCTATCACTGTTTAATGCTATCGGCAGCAAATATATGACTGTTATCCCGAGTTCTTTTAAAAAGGGAAGCAGCAGTATCATCCTCATTAATGTCCCGCTTTCTCTTAATCCGAATTTGTCCTGTAAACTTAATTTATTGTCTAAATCAAAATCAAATGCTGTTGTAGTCCTTACTAATGCACTGTATATAACTTTATCTCTGTTGTTATTAAAAGTATCTTTATTTTTTAAAATATCGGTTATAAGTCTTATATAAACTTCGTATAAATTGACATATTGAATTCCGTTTTTTGTTTCTTTATCAAGATAGTTCCAAAGTGCAGGAATAGGAACAGTAATATTTTTTCTATGTTTTTTTAATAAGTTTAAAATTTTTTTCAAAGCTGTTTTCTGCATAAATAAAACCTCATAAAGCATTAATAGTTTGTTATTAGTTTAATAAAGTTTTTCAATGTAGTCAAGATATTTTTCATTAACCATTTGATTTTAATCACAGGCTGATACATCGTTACCCTGATAAGTATTTAATAATTTATCATACAGACTCCTGAATTTCATACATTCTCTCGATAACGATATATCGGCTCATCAACATAACAACTCAAAGATTAACTTGACTTTTAAATAGAAAAAATTAAACTTCGCATATAAAAAAATCAAGGAGTATTATATGACTAAAAAAATTATTGACGGAAATAAAATTTCAAAAAAAATTTATAAAAAAATCAGTAATGATGTAACTAATTTAAAATTAAAATATAAAAAAGTTCCTACTTTAGCAGTAATTATAGTAGGAGAATATGCACCGTCAAAGATTTATGTTACCATTAAAAGGCGCAGAGCAGAAGAAGTCGGAATGAATTTTTATTTATATCAATTTAACGAATCTATCACCGAAGAAAAACTTATAAAAGCCATAAAGAAAATTAATAAAGATAAAAAAATAAACGGGTTAATAGTTCAATTACCGCTTCCTAAGAAATTCAACACAGATAAAATACTGTCGTATATTTCTCCTGAAAAAGATGTTGACGGATTACATCCTGAAAACATAGGGAAACTTGTGTTAAATGAAGATTCTCTTGTATCGTGTACCCCGGCAGGAATTATGGAGCTTATTCACTCCACAAAAACAAAGATAGAAGGATTAAATGCAGTTATAATAGGACGGAGCAATATAGTCGGGAAGCCTGTTGCACATCTTTTACTGAGAGAAAATGCCACGGTTACAATTACTCATTCAAGAACAAAAAATCTATCTAAAATAGTAAAAAACAGCGATATAGTAATAGCAGCTGTAGGGAGACCCAATTTTGTAAAAGGAAGCTGGATAAAGAAAAACGCACTTGTAATAGATGTTGGCATAAACAGAGTTGAAGATAAAAAAAGTGAAAAAGGGTATAAAATAGTAGGAGATGTTGATTTTAAAAGTGCCGTAAAAAATGCAAAATTTATTACTCCTGTTCCCGGCGGCGTTGGGCCAATGACAGTTGCAATGCTTTTATCCAATACAGTTAAAGCTTTTAAACAGCAAAATCGAATAGCGGATTAGTCTATGAAGTTCCCAGAAGGTATATTACGCAAAAATTTTAGTTTAAAAAACATAACATCCTTTCAAGTCGGCGGGAAATGTGATTTTTATTTTATTCCTGATAGTTTATCCGCCTTAATACAGACAATAGATATATGCTACAAAGAAAAAATCTCTTATTACATAATAGGAAACGGGAGCAATATATTATTCAGCGACAATGGTTTCAAAGGCGTTATTATAAATTTAAAAGGTTTTTCTAATTATATAGAATTGACCGACAAAGGTATAAAATGCGGAGCATCTGCACATTTACATACAGTAGTGGAATTTGCCAAAACTTACGGATTAACCGGTATAGAGAATCTTGCAGGGATACCGGGAACAATTGGGGGGGCATTAATAATGAATGCCGGTGCGTTCGGGACAGAAATAGGTGATATTGTAGATTCGGTTACAGTCTTAACAACAAAGCAGAAAATAAAAAAACTCCGGTGTAATGAGATAAAATTTTCGTATAGAAAAGCCACTCCTTTAAATCGTTATCTTATACTGGAAACAGAATTAAGATTAAAAAAAGGAAATAAAAGAAAAATAGCAGCGAGTATAAATAAGATTTTAAAACTCAGGGAGAAAAAACAGCCGTTAGAATTTCCATCGGCAGGAAGCACTTTTAAACGGCCTGAAAACAATTATGCAGGAACACTTATTGAAAAATCCGGACTAAAAGGCTATTCAGTAGGTGGGGCAAAAGTTTCAGAAAAACATGCTAATTTTATTATAAATACAGGTTCTGCAACTGCTTCAGACATATATAATCTTATAAAATATATTCAGAAGAAAGTATATAAAGATTCAGGGATAAAATTGCAGCCCGAAATAAAACTTATAGGCTTTAATTAATAGCAAACAACTCTTTTATCTTATTAATTAAAGATTCTATGGTAAAAGGTTTCTGAATAAAATTTACATCTTCCGGAGCAATACCGTATTCAACGATTACATTTTGAGTATAGCCGGACATATATAACACCTTCATATCCGGAATTAATCTTTGAAGTTCCAGAGCAAGTTTATTACCTGTAGTATCACCCAGGATTAAATCTGTAATAAGCAAATCTATATGGATATCATTATTCTCACGGATAAACTCAACAGCTTCTTTTCCGCTGCTGAAGGAAAATACTGTGATATTATTGGCTTTCAGGTTTCTATGAATCAAATCTTTTATTTCCTCATTATCCTCAACAATAAGTGTAACAATATTTTCTAATCCGCTTTTATCCCGCACAATTTTATCATCTGTGTCCGCATCAATATTTCTGTCTGAGATTGCAGGAAAATATATTTTAAAAGTAGTACCCTGACCTTTCTCACTATAAACCCGAATAATTCCGTTATTCTGTTTTACAATATTGTAAACAATAGAAAGTCCGAAACCATGACCATTAGATTTTGTAGTAAAAAACGGATCAAATATTTTAGTTTTTATACTGTCATCCATTCCGTCCCCTGTATCTGTGAAAGACAGCATAATATACTTACCTTCTTTTAAAGGGAAAAATTCATCAAGAGTTTTCTTATTTACAATAACATTCTTTGTTTCAATTATTATTTTACCGCCTTTTTTATCCATTGCTTCAACAGAATTTTGTGTTAGATTCAAAAGTATTTGTTCAAACTGAACAGGATCAATTTTACAACTATAAAGATTTTTTTCAAGATGCGTAACTAAAGAAATATTTTCTTTAATTACTCTTGAAAGGAATTTTAAATTTTTACGGATAAGCTGGTTCATATCAGATTTAACAGGTTTAAAATCCTGCTTCTTACTAAAACCTAAAAGTTTTCTTGTTAAGTCAACTGCTTTATTCGCAAAATTTTCAATAGCAGAAATATCTTCTGCTATATCAGGGGAAAGATTTTTGGTCTCTTTTAATAGTTCTACAAGACTCAAAATACCAGTCATTATATTGTTAAAGTCATGCGTAATACCGCTTATGAAACGGCCTATAGCTTCCATCTTGCTGGTATAAATTAATTCTTCCTTTGCCTTTTCTAATTCCGTCATATCAAGGATAAACATAGTAATAAAATAGTTACCTTTTATAAAGTCAGAGATAAAACCTATAACCTTTAATACAAGTTTCTTCCCATTTTTATTAATAATATTGAAAGTATCTTCTGCAGGTGCCTTAAAATCAATTATTTTCCGAATATAATCTTTTACCCTTAATATATCTTCTCTGTTAAAAACATCCAGAGACAAAAGATTTGTCTGATCAATATTCTCTTTTGGCTTTAACCCTATAATATTTAAAACAGCATCATTAAAAGTTTGTATGTTAAAATCCTCATCTATTGTTAATACGCCAACAGGTGCATTCTTGATTAAATTATAATATCTGTTTTCTAAATTAATAACTTTATTTAACTTCCGTTTAACTTCTAATTTCAAACTTTTATTCCAGAATATAAATATTATTATTAAACCTAATAAAACACCTATTATAATAAATAAATTTCTAAATATAATATTTGCCCGGCGAATCTTATACAAATCAGTACCAAACCACTTATTTACAATATTTTTATATGTGTCTGTTTTCAAGAAGTAATCCAATCTGTGTTCAATTTCATTAAATAAATTTTTATATCTTTTATTTACTCCCAGATATAACCCGCCCATATAAATAGGTTCACCTATTACTTTAAGATTATTTAATTTATATTTACCGATTCTATATAGTATAGAATATTCATTACATATAAAAGCTATAACAGTATTATTTTCAAGCAAATCAAAACCTTCTTTTAACGAATTGACCTTTATAATAATTGCATAAGGCGCTCTTTTTTTCAGTATTTGAATCATTCCGCAATTTTTTAAAACAGCTATAGTATGCCCGTTTAAATTTTCTATTTTATTAATGTAATAGGTATTTTTCTTTACAACTATTGAAGCATATAATTTTAATATTGGTTTCTTAAAAAATATAAAATCAACATCATGTTTATTCCCAAGGGAACTTTTCATAGTAACCTGTTTATAAACATCTTTATCCCTGCAAACATGCCATTGTATATTATATTTATTATCAGGCAACATATTTTTGATTATTTCAACAGTAAAACCGCAAGCAGAATTATGAGAATCCATAAATTCTATAGGCTCATAATTATCTCTTATTCCAACTATTATCAACTTCTGTGCATTTAAATAAAAAGGCAATAAAATTAAAAAAGGCAATAAAATTAAAAAAGTAAAAACCACAAAATATTTCTTTTCTTCCGAATGTCCCATTAATTTATATAATATAATATATTTTTATAATTTCAAGTTTTTTTTCTGATTTTCAGTCACAGCAAAACCCTTCTTAAATTTATATTGACAAAAAAAATATATTATTTATATTATTTACTTATTAATAATGGAGTTAGTTTATAATGAAAAAAATTAAATCAAAAGATTTATTAAGTGTTACAGATTTAACCTATAAAGAGATAGAATTAATATTAAAATTATCTTCTAAATTAAAGAAACATAATAGAAAGTATCTGAGAAACAGAACACTTGGAATGATATTTGAAAAGAACAGTACAAGAACAAGAGTAAGTTTTGAAGTTGGAATATACCAATTAGGCGGCATAGGTTTATTTTTATCCAACAAAGATTTACAACTTGGAAGAGGAGAAACCATTCATGATACAGCAATAGTATTATCAAGATACCTTGATGCTATTATGATTAGAGCCTATTCACACAAATCAGTCGAAGAGCTTGCAAAATACAGTACAATACCGATTATAAACGGGCTTACAGATTTATACCATCCGTGTCAGGCATTAGCAGATCTGTTTACAATCACGGAATACAAAAAAAATCTGGAAAGATTAAAACTAACATTCATAGGAGATGGGAACAATGTTGCCAATTCTTTATTACTAACAGCTGCAATGGTAGGAATGGATTTTTCAATAGCCACTCCTGAAGGTTATGAAATAAAAGCAGATATACTTGATAAAGCCGTAAATATTGCAAAGAAAACAGGAAGTCATATATTGACAACGAACGACATAAATGAAGCAGCAGCAAATGCAGATATTCTATATACTGATGTATGGGTATCTATGGGACAGGAAAATGAAGCGGAAAACAAAAAAAATCTGTTTCAAGAATATCAAATAAACTCAAAATTATTGAAATATGCAAAAGATGATGTAATTGTAATGCATTGTTTACCTGCTCATAGAGGTGAAGAAATTACACCGGATATAATAGACGGTTCTCATTCTGTAGTATGGGATGAAGCTGAAAATCGTTTACATACTCAAAAAGCAATAATGACATTACTGATAAAATAAACATTTATTATTTTAAAAGTTTTTTATAAATATTAATCAGTATTTTTATATTCTCAGACCACAAATACTTTTTCATTTGTCGCTGAACAATTTTCAAACCTGTTTTTAACTCTTCTTTTTTCGCAAGGCCTATTTTCAGACTCTCTTTTAAAAATTCTTCCCGTTTTAAAGGATTAAGATAATAAACCAATATACCGCCCGGAAGTATTGAATACGGCTGTTCTACTTTATCAACATTCAATATATCCAGTACAGATTCTATACCCGGAGAAATAAACGGTACTCCTTTTAAAATTGATTCAACCAGCGAAATACTGAATGGAGTAACAATATAACCGAATACAGTCAATGTAGCAAGATTGTATAATGCTAATTTTTCTTCCGGTGTTAAATTGATATGTATTTTTATACTATCTCTAATCTTTCTGTTTTTTATTTTTTTTATTTGTTTTAATAATCTTTCATAATACCATTTATTTTTATCTTCCAGCCAGCCCGCTATAACGAGAGTTATAGGCTGAGTATAAGATTCAACTGCAGATTTATAAGCAGAAATTATATACTCAAGTCCTTTGGCAGGATCTATTCTGTTTATATTTAAAATCAATTCTCCATTTATATAAAATTTTCTTTTTACATATTCCATATATTCAACAGAAAGTTTATTTTTTGCTATAAAAGCATCAGAAATACCGCCTGACATAATTGCAACTTTAGATTCATCATAAATATCCGGCAGCATCCAGCTTAACTCTTCCTTTACAGTATTACTTCTTACAAAAATAAAATCATTAGCAACAAAAGCTTCTCTTTCTTTTTTCTGAATAAATTTAATTAAATCTCTGCCACCGGCACTATCATTTCCTTTTCTTGCTTCACTAATTGATTCAAGTGCATATATAGTAGATAAAATTTTATATTTTTTTATTTTTTTTAATTCCTTTGCAAGAGACGGAACCATATAATGCCCGAAAAGATGAATAACTGTATCCTTTTCATCAATATTTTCAGATGAGAAGAAACCAAGTACATTTCTGGAAAAATCTTTTAATCGCTGTATCTCTTCCTTTTTATTTCCTTCAAACGGACCTTTTATTTTTTTTGAATCTTTTGTCCATAATCTGTAAACTTTAATCTTATTTTTACCAACTTCTATTTCTTCATATTCAGGACTATTTCCAATACCCATAGCAACAACACTTACATCATATCCTTTTTTAGCAAGTTCATAAGAAAGTTCGACAACATATACTCCGCCACTACCGCTTATACTGCCGGTATATTGAACAGATACAAGATAAATATTCACTACTAAAGCTCCCCAAATAATTTTTTTTCTTTATTTTTTAAATATTCATAAATATTCTCTGCATCACTTTTACATGTATCTAAAGTAAATATTGCATCTTTAAACATCTGTCGCTCAGTATGATTCCTTACATCAAGTTTAGATTGAGGAAGATTTTCCAGCTTAAAATTTATATCATCAAATACTTTTAATATGTGTTCCATTGAATTTAAAAAACTTTCTATAGCATAATATTCTCTTAATATTTTTAATCGGTCTTCATCACTGAGTTTTTCTATTTTTGCTCTGATTTCATCATTATATAATTTCAATTTAACCTGAGAATCATAAATACCGTTTAATACATCATTATACTTTTCAACCGATAAATCAAATTCATTTATAATATCTGTTTCAATTAACCGCCTTATCTCCCTTAACAACAATTCATCTTCATAGTCAAATTTACCATTTAAAACATTCGATTTATTAATTAAATCGAGAATAAGATCTTTTCTTTCCTTTATTTTGTTTAATACCTGAATAACATCTGAAAAAGTATTTAATTCTATATCATCCGAACTTGTAATTACACCATTATTTTTTTTATCAGTATCATCATCTTCTTCTTTTTTCACCCGTTCTACAAAATCTTTTCCCAACTCTGTAAATTTATCTTTAAAAGCCTCTTTAATATCTTCATCTTTTGCTATACTGTCATACCTGGTTTTAATAAAAGAACCGTCTAAAACAGCCTTCACAATTTTAACTATTTTTATTTTATTATTAACGGAATCAAATCTTATTTTATACTCCTGACCTTCTTCGTCTATAAATTTTTTTTGAAAATCAGCAGGTTTAAATTTTCTTTTTTTCAATTCTTCTATATTTTTTATTCTTACTATTTCCATATTCTGACCTCATAAATCAAACCGTAAAACTGCCCCCAACTGATAATATGAAAAACTCGTAATAGGAATACCTAATTCCACCAATAAACCTTTTTCATCTCTAAAAGGCTTCAATACAACTCCAATTAAAAAATTAGCCGGATATTCTATTGAATCTTTAAAATTCATATCTCCGTCTAAACCGAAATATATATCAAAATTTTTATAAAGATTTCCGCTTAATAGAGAAATATCTATACCCGCATCACTATTATAATGAATACCTGTTATAATTGAAAGATAATCTACTCCGCCAAATTCTGTACTGATAACCATCTTACCTTCCACTCCGCCGTAAAAATCATTATTTATATATCCCAATTTCATAATAGGGAGAAAATATTTATTCATTCCATATTCCATTCCCGTTATAATTCCAAAATTTTCACCGCTATCGGCATAACCGCCGCCGCATAATAATAATTCCCCTTTTACTAAATTTCTCGAATTATTAAAAGGTATACCATAGATACTTCTTATATACAAAAAAAATACAATTATTATATAATATAATCTATTCATATAGATAATATAATCTGTAAAAATTTAATT
>CAYQNP010000034.1:0-3602 GCA_964418785.1 uncultured Spirochaetia bacterium
ATTCATTGAAGAATGTACTGTTTAAAAAAAGCGGTATATATTATGATTGGTCTGGTCTTTATCTTGTTTCTATAAAAAAATATGGAAAAACTGATATTGAAATCGTTGTTCCGGTTGATACTGAATTTTTAAAAAATTATAAGGATTTAATTAATTATGATTTATTTATTTTAAATAAAAATAATAAAATTTTATTTACAACAGGAAAGTTTGATTATATAAAATGCGTTAATAATAGAAATTTTATTGAACAATTAATTAGTAATAACGATAATATTGTACATTTTCATAAAAAGGATTATAAGGTTATAATGGGATTCTCTTTGTTAAAGGATATTGACGGAAAATTAATAGGTGCTGTAGGTATATATAAACGCCTTTCAAGAATGGAAATTATGCATGAAAATGTTATACGATATCTCGGTGTGCTTTTGCTCCTTGTCTTTATTATTGCCAGTGTTCTCACTTATATTATAACCTTTAAGATTATAACATCATTGAAGGAGATAGAAAACGGAACCTGGGCTGTAGAAAATAATAATTTTGATTATAAAATTAAAATCGCAGTTAAAGATGAGATAGGCAACCTTGCAAAATCTTTTAACAGAATGATAAGAAGTCTTAAAGAAAAATTTTATATGGAAAGATATGTGTCCAAGACTACTGTTGAAATGATATCAAAAGCAGATAAAGATATAAATTTAGGCGGGGACAGGCGTGAGGTTGCTGTTTTTTTTAGTGATATTCGAGGTTTTACTAAATATTCTGAAAACAAACAGCCTGAAGATGTTATTAGTATGCTTAATAAATATCTTGGTATTCAGGCTGATATTATAGAAAGACATGGCGGAATTGTTGATAAGTTTGTGGGCGATGAAGTAATGGCTTATTTTATTGGTGAAAATAAAGAAGAAACTGCGCTGCAAGTAGGACTTGAAATTATTAATAAAGTTAAAGAACTGGGCGGTGAAGTAGAGATCGGTATTGGTATTAACACAGGACCTGTTGTTATGGGAAGTATGGGAAGCAAAAACAGAATGGACTATACTATAATCGGTGATACAGTAAACCTCGCTGCAAGATTATGCGATATTGCTCTTCCTGATTCTATTTATATCACTGAAGATGTTTATAAAAATTTGACTCCCAATTTGAATCTTAACTTTGAAGAATTAGAGCCTATTCCTATTAAAGGGAAAGCCAGGCCTGTAAAAATTTTTAAGATTATTATCTGATTTTTATTGATTTATGTTTTTTATTTTATATACTTTAAGAAATATCAAATGGAGTAGTGTACTATGAAAAAAGTTGTTTTGTTTCTATTATCTCTCTTATTTTTTATCCATTGTAATAAAGAGCAGATAAAAAATATAAATTTGAATTATTCTATTCCTCTGGAAACTTCACCTGCTGCTGTAAATTCTAAGGATATAGTTGATGTAAAAGATGCTTTTAAGTTTTTAACTTCAAAGGCTAATAAATATATTTATATTGCAGGCCTTTATTTTACTGCAAATATGAATAAAGATATAATAAAAGAATTAGAAAAAGCAGTAAAAAGAGGTGTTAAATTAAGATTTCTTTTTTCAGATACAGAATTCAGCAGAAGAGAGTTTTTTAATTTAAAACTTTCGAAATTAAAAAATGTAGAAGTTGCTTTTATAGATGTTGCAGAACTCGGACAGAGTAAATGGGGACAGATGCATAACAAATATGCTGTTTTTGATGATAAGTATGCAATAATCGGCAGTGCCAATTTTAGTTATCCTGCTTTTAATGATAATATAGAAATTAATATGCTTGTTACTGAAACTAATATTGTTAAAGATATGAAGAGGATTTTTTTGTATGATTGGCAGTATGCTAAAACAGGCAAATTACAAAAAAAATCTTTTTTTGCATCTGTTAATACAATTGATTTATCAAAGCCGATTATATTACTTGAAAGTACACCTTTTGAATTGGATACACCTGATATACCGAATATTGTAGACGGCATAACTGTTTTGTTAAATAGTGCGAAAAAAAATATTGATCTTGAGATTTATGCTATTACTTCTACTTATTCTAACTTTCCTTTGTATATAACCTTATTAAAAAAAGCCCTTGAGCGCGGCGTGAAAATCAGAATCTTAACGAGCCAGAGTACTTATGACGCCTTAAATGATGACGGCGAATATAAATATCCTCATATCCGTGCTGCGATTAATGCATTAAAGGATGTCGGTATTACTGAAATTAAAAAATTTAACATCTGGGAAGCTGCTAAAACTCATTATAGCGCTGTACATAGTAAATTGTTGTTAGTAGATTCGAAATATGTTATGCTTGGAAGTAATAATTGGACTAAAAGTGCTTCTCAAGAAAATATTGAAATGGCAATAATTACTTCTATGACTCAAATTGTCCGGCCTTTACAGAGAAAATTCAATAAAGACTGGAATTCTCCGTTTGCCGAACATATTTAGAATGGGGACGGTGCAAAACTTTATTAACTTTATAAAAAAAGTGTGTACTGTAAAAAAATCTTGACTTTGGTATCATAATGTCTATATTTATTATATGATGAAAAAAGCAGTTTTAGGTGCTTTTATTCTAATGCTGTTTGCAGCTGTACCGATGACAGTAAAAGGTGACAGTGTTCTTTTTAATCCCTTTCAGAATAAGTATTCTTCCGGTTTATTACCGTATAATAATTTGAAAATGCATAATATGTTTCTGTTTTCATCGATGATTTTTAACGGACATAGTTCTTATACCGGCATATACCTCAATAGCCTTGAATATTCTTTCTCTCCTGATTTAACTTCTATTTTACATTTAGGGGAGAGAGCTGATTACTCGAGTTTTAAATTTGAAAATGATACTGCATCTTTACATACTAAAAATTTTATATATGGAGCTACATTGTTATATAAACCTTCAAAAACTTTTCAAATTAAATTAGAATATGGTACTACTCCTGATAGTTTAAATAGTATATCTTATCCTGCTTCTCATTACATAAATAAAAGTATGCGTTTCTGGCTTAAAAAAGAGTTCGGGAAAAATGCTTCTGTTTCGATTTTTGTTAATTATAAAAACTTTGAGCATTAAATACTGCTTGTCTATATGGAATTAAAAGAGAAAATAAAATTAATACCGCATAAGCCCGGTGTGTATCTAATGTTAAATCAGGACAATAAAGTTATTTATGTGGGAAAAGCTTCAGATTTGCGAAATAGAGTATCTTCTTATTTTAATAATTCTGCAAAAGACATTAAAACTAATGTTCTTGTAAAAAAGATAAATAATATTGATTTTATTGTAACAGAGAATGAAGTAGAGGCATTAATTCTTGAATCTAACTTAATAAAGAAATATCTGCCGCGATATAATATTATGCTCAAGGATGATAAACGCTATCCCTTTTTAGAGATAACAGTTACAGAAGATTACCCGAGGGTATTAATTGTTCGTGAAAGAAAGGATAACGGCAGTATATATTTTGGACCTTATACAAATGTTAAAGAAATGAGAACAACATTAAAACTTTTGCAAAGAGTTTTTCCATTTCGAAAATGTAATCAAAAATTAGTAATAGAGAATAAAAACAGTCCATT
>CAYQNP010000035.1:0-6549 GCA_964418785.1 uncultured Spirochaetia bacterium
AGATTGGCGTAAAAAATTTAAAAATCAATCCTAAAAGTTAAAAAATTCTCTTTTTTCTTCTTCTCTTTCTTTCTTTTCTTAGTTTATAAAATAATATATTTTCAAAAAATTTCAAGCAAAATTATTTTTGGGAATTTCTGACCTTCCAGTAATTTATTAGACAGATTTTTGACTATTTTAAAAGATGTTCGTTTTTTTGATGTCTTGGTGGGATATTTTCGGTTAAGCGGATTTCATTTACTTTATCCTGCATTAAGTAGTGTAGAAAAGATTCGTATACTTATCGGATTGGGAACAGAAAAAAAAGTTATAGATATTCTTGATGAAATAGACAATCCTTTTTTTGAGTCTCATAAACAGATTAAAGACTCTATGCAAAAAAATATAATTAAAGAGTTAGAACAGTCGCCTGATTCTCAAAAAGTCGATGAAGGTATTCGAAAATTTATCGAGTATTTACAATCAGGAAAAATGGAAATTAGAGCTCATCCAAGCAGACAAATTCATGCTAAATTATATATAAGTCGTTATAAGGAAGGGGATAAGGAATTCGGCAGTGTAATAACAGGTTCCAGTAATTTCAGTCAAGCCGGTTTATCTTCTAATTTTGAATTTAATGTGCAGTTGAAAAATCGGTATGATGTAGAATATGCTCTTGACAGATTTGAAAAACTCTGGGAAGAATCTGTTAATTTATCGGATATGTATATTTCAACTGTTCAGACTAAAACTTACCTTACAGAAACAGTAACCCCTTATCAGATGTTTCTTAAATTACTCTATGAATATTTTAAAGAAGATTTGAGTTTAGACAGAAAAGTATTTTATCAGTATATACCGCCTGATTTTAAGAAATTGGCCTATCAGGAGCAGGCTGTAATCAATGCAAAAAAAATTTTAAATGAACACGGCGGAGTCTTTCTGTCTGATGTCGTAGGTTTAGGTAAAACTTATATTGCAGCTCTTTTGGCAAGCCAAATCGGAGGAAAACATCTGGTTATTGCGTCACCTTCTTTGCTGGATGAAAATAATCCCCATTCCTGGAGAAATGTCTTCAGAGGGTTCAATATCCCTGTATGGGCTGTATCTGTCGGGAAATTAGATAGAATTTTGGAAGAGGGAACGGATAAATATGATAATGTTTTTATTGATGAAGCGCATAAATTCCGAAACGAATCTACAATAACCTACGAAAAATTATCTCGAATCTGTGCCGGGAAAAAAGTTATCTTAGTTACAGCAACGCCTTTAAATAACGGGCCTGATGATATTCTGGCTCAAATAAAATTATTTCAAAAACCTTATAACAGCACTATTCCGGGAATAAAAAATCTGCAGGCCTTTTTTTCTAAACTTTCTAAACGATTAAAAAAATTAGACAGGAAAGAAAATAAAGAGCAGTATATGGAAGTCGTAAAAGAAAATTCACAGACTATTCGGAATAAAATTTTAAAATATCTTATGGTTCGTAGAACACGGCATGAAATAGAAACATATTTTAAAAAAGATTTAAAAAAACAAGGTATTCGATTTCCTGAAGTAGCACAGCCTGAACCTCTTTATTATAAACTGAACGCTGTAATAAATGAGGTTTTTCAGAATACAATCAAAAAAATTACAGATAAAAATACTTTCAGTTACGCTCGTTATACACCTTTGCTGTACTTAAAAGAAACTCTTTCGGAATTTGAACAAACTTCTCAGCGGAATATGGGCGGATTTATGAAAGTACTGCTTGTTAAACGCCTGGAAAGCAGTTTTTTTGCCTTTCGTCAAACTATTCAAAGATTTATTTCTTCCTATGAAAAGTTTATTAAGGCTTTTGAAAAAGGAGTGGTTTTTTTTAGCAAAAAACATTGGGATAAAATTATAGAATATTTTTTCGATGATGACTATGAAAGTATACAGAGATTGATAGATGAAGATAAGGCACAACAGTATAGTGCAGATGAGTTTACAGATGATTTTTTAACAGATTTGAAAAAGGATTTGAAAGTTCTTCAAGATATTCATATAACGTGGGAAAAGATTCAAGAAGATCCGAAACTGAATAGTTTTATAGAGGCAGTCAACAAATATCCCGAACTTCGGAAAAATAAATTTATTATTTTTACAGAGTCTCGAGAGACAGCAGAGTATCTTCACGAAAATATAAGCAAAAAATTAGGAGAGAGATGTTTGCTTTATTACGGCAATTCAGGCGAGTCTGAATTACGAAAAGTTATAGATAATTTTGATGCGAACGCAAACAACCCTAAAAACGATTATAGGATTTTAATAACAACAGAGGTTTTGTCTGAAGGAATTAATCTTCATCAGGCGAATGTTGTTGTGAATTATGATATTCCGTGGAATCCGACACGAATGATTCAGAGAGTAGGCCGTATTAATCGTATTGATACAACACATAAGAAAATTTACACTTTTAATTTTTTCCCCAGTGAACAAGGAAATGATTTAATCAAGTTAAAAGAACTGGCTATTGCTAAAATTCAGTATTTTATTGAAATGCTGGGAAATGATGCGCGGTTATTGACTGATGGCGAAGAGATAAAGTCTTTTGAATTATTTGAAAAAATTAACTCGAAAGAATACTTGACAGGAGAGGAAGAAGAAGATACAGAATTAAAATATTTTCAAATAATACGGGATATTCAGGAAAAACAACCGGAACTTTTTGCAGAGATAAGAACTCTGCCTAAAAAAATTCGTGTAGCCAGAGAGAACGATGAGAAATTTTTAATTACTTATTTTCGAAAAGGAAAATTAGAAAAATTTTTTAAAGCTTCACAGCATAAGGCTGAAGAAATCGATTTTATGGAAGCGGCTTCTCTTTTTGAGACAGAAGATTCTGCTCCCTCTAAATCTTTGACACCGGATTTTTATGAATTACTTCATATAAACAAAAAAGCATTACAAGAATCTTTAAAAGAAAGTGAAAATGATGAAGAAACATCTCCACGCGGGTCCAGAAATTATGGAGTAAAGATTTTAAAAATTTTGAAATCAAAAGAAATGAAACTTTTTAAGGGATTTACAGAAGCAGATGAAGAATATATAAAGAAAATACGAGAACTTTTAGAGACAGGACAGTTGCCGAAAACATTATTAAAAAACGTTGTGAAGTCTCTGGATACAGTTACAGAACCGGATAAAGTTGTTTTAGTCCTTAAGCAGACTATTCCTGAGAATTTTTTTGCTATTCTGGATACGCATAAATCAGAGGATACAGCTCATCAGGAGGTTATTCTTTCGGAGTTTTTTTATAAATGACGAAACAGGAAATATTAAAAATAATAAAGAAGAAAGAAAATATTACTACTGAATTTAAAGAAGTGTCAGGCAATCAACTGCCTTCCTCTTTTTTTGAAACTGTTTGTGCTTTTTTAAATCGTATGGGCGGTGATATTTTGCTTGGCGTTTCAGATAACGGAAAAATTACAGGTATACGAAATTTAAAAAAATATGTTCCGATTTATTGGGAAAACGGTAGTTTCTTTTTTGAAGAGAAAGAAATATTTCGAACAGTTATTGAATATAATTCCTTATCTGCGGGAGTATCTTTGCAGTCTCAGATAACTGATAAAAAAGCAGGTGGTCAGAAAGGTGGTCAGAAAGGTGGTCAGAAAATATTAACTGACAAGCAAAAGAAAATATTAAATTTAATAAAACAGAATCCGCAAATCAGCAGACAGGAGTTATCTCGGAAATTGGGAATTAACCCGTCAGCAGTTCAAAAACACATAGAGAAATTAAAAGAGCATAAAGTCATCAGGCGTATAGGCCCAAACAGAGGCGGATACTGGGAGATAAAAGATATAATGAAAAAGAAATAGAAAAAAAGGAGTCACTATGACTTACGAGGAAGCCAAAAAAATAATTACAGAAACTTTTGGAAACAGATTTGAGAAAGAGGTATATAAGAAATTTATAGTAAACTTTTTAAAGGATGTTAATTTCGATAAAAGATTTTCTCCTCAAACCGGAAATTATATTTTTAACAGTTTTAGAGATTTTATAGACCAATACGAAAGAATAGGGCAGTATGAAGACAAAGAAGGGAATATAATTGATATTCTTATTGTGAAGTTAAAACGAAATCATTCTGTTGAATATGCCAGACACACGCAAAGAAATTTTATTAGAGAGTATCTTAATAAAGAGCAAGGCGGAATTTTAAGAGATGCTGCACTTGTGGCTTTTTATAGTGAGGGATTTTCGGAATGGCGTTTTTCACTTGTAAAAATGGAATATTCTCTTAATAAGAAAAAAGAAGAATTGACACCTGCAAGAAGATTTTCTTTTTTAGTCGGAGAAGGGGAAAATAATCATACAGCTCAAAAACAATTACTTCCTGTTTTGATGTCTGATAATCCCCCTGTTTTAAATAAAGAATTGATAGAAGCATTTAATATTGAGAAAGTTACAGAGGAGTTTTTTGAAAAATACCGCAATCTTTTTATACGAACTGTTGATGAACTGAATAGAATAGTTAAAAGCAGTGAAAGAGTACGAAAAGATTTTAAAGAGAAAAATGTAAATACAGTAGAATTAGGGAAAAAATTATTAGAGCAGATTACTTTTTTGTATTTTTTGCAGAAAAAAGGCTGGTTTGGTGTAACACGGGACGGTAACTGGGGAACAGGGCCGAAAGATTTTCTTCGCAGGTTATTCAATAAAGAGTATGGAGATTATAAGAATTTTTTTAACGATATATTAGAACCTTTATTTTATGAAGCCCTGAATAATGAAAGAGAAGATAATTATTATTCTAAATTTAATTGTAAAATTCCTTTCTTAAACGGCGGATTATTTGAACCGGCCTATGACTGGATACATACAGATATCAATCTTCCTGACAGTTTGTTTTCTAATAACAATATCACGCCTGAAGGAGATACAGGCGACGGTATTCTTGATGTGTTTGACAGGTTTAATTTTACTGTGAAAGAAGATGAACCTCTTGAAAAAGAAGTTGCTGTTGACCCTGAACTTCTTGGTAAGTTATACGAAAAATTTAATGCTATTAGGCCTAATAATTTTTATAAATACAAACAAGCCTTAACGAGCGGGAAGAAAAGTTTAGAGAAAAAGTTTAATAAAGAATATGGAGTCTATTATACTCCACGAGAAATTGTTCATTATATGTGCCGTCAAAGTCTGATTTATTATTTGTCGAATGAATTACAGGGAGTTGTGTCAATAAAAGATATTACAGAGTTTATTGAAAACGGCAGAGATGTAATTGAAAATGATGAAACTGTTGAAAAGAAAGGCAGAGAAACAAGAACTTATCAATATAAATTGCCTGAAGCTATTAGAAAGAATGCTGAGATTATTGATAAAAAATTAAAAGATATCAAAATAGTTGACCCCGCTGTAGGAAGTGGAGCTTTTCCTGTTGGAATGATGCACGAAATAATTCAGGCAAGAGATGTGCTTCATCGTCTTATGTATCAAAAACAGGGATGTATTTATAATTTCAAAAGAGAATGTATAGAAGATTCTTTGTATGGAGTAGATATTGATGCCGGAGCTTGTGAAGTCACAAAACTGCGGTTATGGTTGTCTCTTATTGTAGATGAGGAAGATATATCTAATATTAAGCCGCTTCCGAATCTTGATTATAAAATTGTTCAGGGTAATTCACTTCTCGGAGTGGAGAAAGATCTATTTAATAGTCACTTATTTTCAAAACTTGAAGATATAAAACATCTCTATTTTAACGAAACCAGTCATTCAAAAAAAATACAATACAAAAAAGAAATAGAAGAGTTAATTTTTAAAATAACAAAAGGGCATAAGATTTTTGATTTTGAGGTTTACTTTTCAGAGGTGTTTCATTCAAAATGCGGGTTTGATGTGGTTATCGGCAATCCGCCTTATGTTCAAATACAAAAATTCAGCGGAAAACCGGAACAAAAACATTGGGAATCTCAGGGATATAAAACTTATAATAGAATGGGTGATATTTATGAACTCTTTTATGAACGGGGAAATCAGGTTTTAGCAGAAAAAGGAATTTTAAGTTTTATTACTTCCAATAAATGGATGCGTGCCGGATACGGAAAACAATTAAGAAAGTATTTTATAGAAAACACAAACCCTTTAAAACTAATTGATTTTGGCGGGTATAAGGTTTTTGAATCTGCTACTGTGGATACGAATATTTTAATTTTTGAAAAAGATAAATATAAAAACAGAACTTTGGCATGTTCAATAAAAAATGATTTTAAAAAAGGACAGGATATAAGCGAGTATGTCAATAAAAACAGTATTGTTTTAAAAAAATTGTCTGAAGAAAGCTGGATAATTTTAAATAAAGAAGAATATAACATAAAAAGAAAAATAGAAAAAATCGGCACGCCGTTAAAAGACTGGGATATTAATATTAATTACGGAATAAACACAGGATTTAATGAGGCGTTTATTATTGACGGTAAAACAAAAGATGAATTAATCAAACAAGACCCAAAAAGTGCGGAAATCATAAAACCGATTTTGCGGGGCAGAGACATCAAACGCTATTATGCCGAATTTGCTGATTTG
>CAYQNP010000036.1:0-7064 GCA_964418785.1 uncultured Spirochaetia bacterium
TGATAACGGTGATTGTGTTACAAATGATACTGCAAGTTTTACTGTTAGGGTGCTGGATAGTTTAAATAATAATGTTTCTACAAATTTTCAAATAGGCTCTCTTGTTTATACAAACACAAACTGGAAAATTAATATTCAGACTTATCAGGATACCCCTGTTGCAAATGATTACAAGATAGAGGTTGAAAAAGCAGCAGGTGTACTTGGGGATACTCTTGCAGCTGCGCCTTCCGATACTGTGCTTGGAGCAGCAGGAAGATTTAATGTTGTAAATGCTAATCTTTCAGTAACTTTTAATTCAAATTCTGTTTCTGCATTTGAGCGGGCAGATGGAGTTGGTGTAAATTATTATTATAATATCTATTATCCTGATAATTCGGAACTCACAAATGGAACTCACACTGTGCGTGTTTTTAATTCTGCTCTTGCAGATGTGAGCGGACAGTTTATAATAGGAACACCTTCTTATAATGGTACGGATTGGCAAGTTAACATTCAGGCTCTGGATTCAACTACTGTAGGAACTGATTTCACGGTAGGAGTGGAGAAAACAACAGGCGATATACTTTTGCTTGAGAGATCCGATACGGATCTGGGTGCAAACGGTATGTTTGATTTGAATTACGCAACATTGAGATTATCTTTTTCAAACAGAACAACAAATTTAATTCGACAGGCAGACGGTATAGGAACTACATACTATTTTACTGTTTTTTATGATGATGATTCTACTCAGGAAACAAATGATACAGGATATGTTTTTAAAGTTTATGACAGTAATGATATAGATGTAACAACAAATTTTATTATAACCAATCAAGGATACAGCAGTGGGAAATGGGCTGTTAATATTCAGGCTCATGACACAACACCTCTCGGCACAAATTATTATATAAGTGTAACCAAAACCTTCGGGAGTGAAGGAGACACTCTTTCGGAAACAAATTCAAAAGCAGGATTGGGAATATCAGCCGGAACTTTTGAAGTCTATAACGAACCTAATCTTTCCATTACATATTTAGGCAGAGATGTTGCATCTTTTAGGAGAACAGACGGAATAGGAACAACCTATTATTACAGAATTTATTATGACGATGGTATAACTCAGGAGACAAATGATATCGGCTATGTATTTAAAGTTTATGATATGGCAACGAATGAGGTAACAACTAATTTTCAGATATCTACAAATATTTATACAAACGGAAGCTGGAAAGTTAATATACAGGGAAAGACAAATACCCCTGTTGAAACAAACTATTTTATAGGTATATCCAAAACAGCGGGAAATGAAGGTGATACTTTAACAGAGGAATATTCTTTGGTAGATTTGGATACTAACGGGTATTTTAATATTACTGATTTGCGCATAGAATTTACCGGTTTATCAAATAAAAATGTTGAACAGGCAGACGATATAGGAGCAGTTTATTATTTTCATCTGTACATAAACGAATCTGCAACTGAAGTAACATCTGCAACAGGTTTTACGGTTAATGTATATGATGAAAATACAAATATTGTAAATTCAGAGTTTATTATTTCAGGACCTAAATATACCAACAGCATCTGGCAGGTTGAGATAAATACATATACAAATACACCAGTAGGTTCAAACTATTTTATTTCTATTGAAAAAGATTACAGCGGTGGACATAGTCTAACTGTTGAGAATAGTCTTGAGGATTTGGGAGTTACAAACGGTTCATTTAATGTAGAAAACGCTACTTTAAATTATTCTAATGTGGGTATATCTTCTGTATCTTTTGAAAAGGCAGATGGAATCGGGACAACATATAAGTTTAAAATTTTGTATGATAATGGCTCGGAACTTAAAGGTGATACTGGATATTCGTTTAAAGTCTATGATAGTTTAACCAACGATGTAACAGCGCAGTTCAGTATATCAAATTTAGGCTACAATATACCGTTCGGATACTGGGAAGTTAATATTCAGGCATATCTTTCCACACCTGCAGGTGTTGGGTATAGACTTGCTGTAAGTAAAACAGCGGGAGGAACTGGTGATATATTGAATGAAACTGTTGCTCCTGTTTCGTTTGAGGTTAGAAATGCAACATTGAATATTACATTTTCAAATAGAAGTGTTGCTTCTTTTGAAAGGGCAGACGGTAGCGGAGTTACATATTATTATAAAGTTTTATATGATGACGGAGTTACGGAAGAGACAAGTGACGGAACATTTTATAAAGTGAGAGTGTATAATCTCACAAACGGAGTTGAATACTCGACTAATTTTACATATACAATAAATTATAATTTCGGGACACATCTATGGGAAGCAAATGTTCAGGCTTATTCTTTCTGTCCAGCTTTATCCAATTATTATATTACTATTACAAAAACAAACGGAGGAAGCAGCGGTGCTACACTTGGTTATCCTTTGCCAGAACTGCCGGAGCCGAGCTATAATGATCTCGGCACAAATAACGGATGTTTTAAAGTTAATTATGCGACATTAAATTTTACATATAACAGCAGAAATAATGCAGCAGTAGAGCGGGGCGGGGTTATCGGAACTACCTATGATTTTGTGGTGCGGTATGATAATAATATTACCTATGAAAATAATGACACGGGTTATACCTGTGTTGTATATAACAGCAGCGGGGTTGACGTAACTACGAATTTTGAAATATCACAGTTTACAAACAGTGTGCCGAATTGGTATGTTACTGTAAAAGCAAAAGAAACAGCAGAACCTGCAGCAGGATATTATATTGGTCTATATAAAACATCTGGAAATGAAGGGGATACTGCTCTTGAAGAGACTTCTATTGCCGGAGATATAACTCCTGTTTCAGATGCAGAGTTTACAGTTAATCCTGCAACTTTAAATATTACTTATCTGTCGAGAAGCACAAATAAAATTATTCGTGCAAGCGGATTGGGGGTTGTTTATAAGTATAATATTTATTATGATAATGGCGCAGAAAAAACAAATGATACAGGCTGGAATATAAAAGTCTATAATTCAAGTGATGCCGATGTTTCGCCGCAGTTTGATATATCTTCTCCGGTATACATAACAAATCATTGGGAAGTTGAGATAAAAGCCAGGGGTAATGTAATAACAGGTACAAATTTCTATATCGGTATTTCCAAATCAGCAGGTGCAACCTCTGATACAATGATAGAAGAATTTTCCGTAATAGATCTTGGTGTTGTAAACGGTGTTTTTGATGTTGAACCGGAACCGTCTTTGAATATAACTTATATCGATATCAGTACAAATTCAATAGAGCAGGCGGATAACGGTTTAATATATAAATATCAAATATATTATGATGATAATACAACGCAGGCTACAAATGATGCTGCAAGCTATATTATAAATGTGTATGATAAAAACACAAATTTAACAGCTTCAACTACAAATACTAACGGGAATTTATTTGATATTGCTACACCTGTTTATATGACAAATCATTGGGAAGTTGCTGTAAAAGCATTGACAACTACTCCTACTAATTCCGGATATTTTATAGGTGTTTCAAAACAGGCAGGTGTATTCGGAGATGAACTTGCAGAAGAGTATTCGGTTATTGATTTAACTAATAACGGGATATTTAGAGTTACTGATGCGTCTTTAAATACTGCTTTTTCAAATAGAATTAATGCAAGTATTGAGCAGCTTGATGATGTTGCTGTTGAATATCAATATAAAATTTTCTATGATGATTTTATTACTGAAGAGACAAATGAAGCGACAAATTATATTGTTAAAGTTTATAATGTATCAAATGTTGATTACACAACAAATTTTATTGTTGATACGCCTTTTTATTCAAACGGATTATGGCATCTCAGAGTTTGGAGTAAAGAACTTACACCTGTGCAGACAAACTATTATATAACTGTTGAAAAAACAGCAGGAATATGTAATGATACATTAAATGAAAGCAGTGTTCTGTCTGCTCTCGGAACAAACGGACTTTTTGATGTTACTGATGCAAGTTTAAATATAACATATAATTTAAGAACGCCTGTAAGTATAGGAAAGAACGATAATAGTTATATTGAATATGATTTTAATGTGTATTATGATAACGGAACTGAAGAGACAAACGACACAGGATATAAAACTTATGTTTATGATATAAACGGCATAGTAAGAACAAACTGGTTTAATATAGTATGGGCAGGATATAATACCAATCACTGGGCAGTTAGACTCTATGCAAACAGCGAGGCAAAAACAACGAACGGGTACTATATAGGAATAGAGAAAACAGCCGGTAATGAGGGAGATACATTGATGCTTGAACTATCTACTAATGATTTAGGGAGTGTAAACGGAACATTCAGTGTTACAACAACAACTCTGCATATAAGTTTCTTAAGCAATGATAACACATTAATCGAGCGTGCCGACGGCTCAGGCTCTATATATTATTATAAAATTTTTTATCCGGACAATACCACTGAAGAGACTAACGATACTACCGGTTATATTATACGGGTATATGATAAAAATACAAATCTTGTTTCTACTAACTTTAATATTACTTTACCTGTTTATACCAACAGTGCCTGGATGACGAAAATAATAGCTCTTGATACAACAAGTGTGGAATCTAATTATTTTATATCTGTTGAAAAAATACCGGGAGCAAAGAAAGAGATTATGCCTGAAACAATGCTTGCTGGTATGTTTAAGGTTACAAATGCAACTTTAAATATTGTTTACTCAAACAGAGATAGAACTAAAATAGCACGGGCAGACGGTGTTGGGGTTAATTATTATTTTAAAGTATATTATGATGATTTTATTACTGAAGAGACAAATGATTTAGGATATGTATGTAAAGTATATAATAATAGTAATAATGATGTTTCCACTCAGTTTGTAATTTCAGCAGCAAAATATTCCAATTCATTATGGAAGTTTAATATTACTGCACTTGCTGATACAACAGTTGATACAAATTATTATATTTCTATTGAAAAGTCTGCGGGTACAGAAGGAGATGTTTTACTGCCGGAAATTTCCACTGTTGACCTCGGGACAAACGGATATTTTGATGTGGGATTTTCCGATAAACTTTCTGTAACTTATCTCTCTAAAGATAGAGATGTGATTGAACGGGCAGATGAGGGAGTAACCTATAAATATCAGATTTTTTATGATGACGGTATAACACAGGAAACTGACGATATAGGATATGTAATTAAAGTATATGATGTAAATACCAATGAAATGACATCTAATTTTACAATTAGTACACCGTATTATACAACGAATTTCTGGAAGGTGAATATAAAAGCAAATCTGTCGGCAGGTATTGTGTCTAATTATTTTATAGGTATATCAAAAACAGCAGGTAACGAAGGTGATACTCTTGATGAAGAATATTCTATTGTTGATATGGGCATAAGTAACGGCTGTTTTAAAATTACAAATGCTTCTTTAAATCTTGTTTATTTAAGTAAAAATAATAGTTTAATAGAGAGAGCAGATACAGGTGTTGATTTTAAATTTAGAATTTTTTATGATGATTTTATAACTCAGCTTACCAATGATACAAACAGCATAAGAGTAAAAGTATACAATAACAGCAGTATTGATGTTACCACAAATTTTAATATAAATTCTATAGATTATATTACCAATTTCTGGAAGGTTAATTTACGGGCATTGCCTTCTGCTGCAGCAGCTACCGGCTATTATATAAGTGTGAATAAGAGTTATGGAAATATGAATGATTTTGTAACTGAAACGAATTGTAAAGATATACTTGGAGTTTTTAGTGTTACTAATGCAACTTTAAATATTACAAATCAGGTGTTATCGACAAATTATATTTTTAAAGCACATACAAATTCCATTCTGATCTATAATTTTAATCTGTATTATGATGACAGAACAACGGAACTTACAAATTACAGCGGAGATTTTATTGTAAGAGTTGTTGATGATGTAACTAATGACAGGAGTTCATGGTTTAATATAAATACACTGCATTATTCCAATAGTAAATGGTATCTGCAGATAAATGCCAATTCAAGTGTTCTCGGTGACAGAAAATATATGTTTCAGGTTGAGAAAAGCGCCGGAGTAAATACAGATATACTTCCATCGGTTTTATCTGTAGATAGCCTCGGTACAAACGGCAGATTCGGAATTATAAATGAAACTTTATCCGTGAAATTTACCAATAGTTTAAACAGAAATTTTACGCGAGCCGACGGAATAGGAACAATGCTTTATTTCAATGTTTTTTACTCGGATAATTCTGAAGAAACAAATGATACCGGATATGTTATAAAAGTTTATGACAGCACAACGAACGACTGCACAACCAATTTCAGTATAACTAATCTCGGTTATTATTCAAATCATTGGACGGTTCATATATCTGCATTGCCGCAGGCTGCTTTATTATCTAATTATTTTATAGGTGTTTCAAAACTTCCGGGTAATGAAGGTGATATCCTGCCTGAAGAGTATTCATTTGTTGATTTAACTACAAACGGATTTTTTAATGTTAATTCTGCTGTTTTAAGTCTTAGCAATATAAGTATGTCTCCGTTAAGTGTTCAGCTTACGGAACCTGTTACTTTAAGGTTTAATATTTTTTACCCGGATAATAGTACAAAAATAACAGCAGGTATAACTAAGGACTGGATTAAAATATATAATTCCGCAAATGTAGATATTACAAGTAATTTTAATATAAGTAGTCCTGTTTATAATACAAGCTGGGAAGTTAGTGTAACCTCAAAGGTGTCTGTACATACCGGCAGGAGTAATTATATCGGCATAGCCGGATTACATAATGGTGATGTTTTAAGTGAAGAGATGTCTTATACTGATCTCGGCAGTGCAGGGTATTTTACAATTGAGAGCGCAGAGATAACTGTTAAAATGTTAAGACTGGAGCGAAAGACTGTCCGTATAAATCAGGAAAATAGATTATATTTACAATTGTTCTATCCTGACGGAGTAACTCAGGTAACAAGCGGTATTGATACAGGTATGTTTACTATATTTAATAATAGCGGAGATAATATAACTGAATATTTTAGTATGTCGTTAAAAT
>CAYQNP010000037.1:0-3354 GCA_964418785.1 uncultured Spirochaetia bacterium
GCTTTTAAAAAATCAGATTTTTTATAAGAATAAAACTTAAATCCGTTTCCTTTCATACTTTTTATATCAAAATCTTCAACTGTGTCAGAAAGTCCGCCGGTATCTGTAACTATTGGAGGAGTGCCGTATTTAAGACTGTATATCTGATTTAAACCGCACGGTTCAAATCTTGAAGGCATTAAATAAAAATCTGCTCCTGCTTCAATTCTATGTGCTAATTTCTCATTAAAATCAATTATTGCTCTTACATTATCAGGATATTGCTCTTCAGCCTTCTTTAAACTGTTTTCTAATTTTTTATCTCCGGTTCCAAGAATTATTAAATATCCATTCAGTTTAACTATATCCTTTATTACAGAAATTATTAAATCTATTCCTTTCTGTGAAGTAAGCCGGGAAACAACCCCGAAAACAGGGATATCATTTTTATAATTAAGTTTTAAATCCTTAAGCAATTTTTCCTTATTTATTTCTTTATTTTTTATATTCTTGATATTATATTTTTTATAAATAAACTTATCTTTTTCAGGATTCCAGATATTATAATCAACACCATTTACAATACCGGATAACTTATTTGACACATCTCTAAGCACTCCGTCGAGCCCGAAACCGAACTCTTCTGTCTGGATTTCAGCAGCATACTTTTCAGATACAGTCGTTACACTATCAGCGAAAATAATCCCGCCTTTTAATAAATTTATGTTATTATAAAATTCCATTGCTTCAACTCGAAAATATTCACCCGGCAGATTAGTAAGATGCCAATCATATTTCCAGAAAATACCCTGAAATGCAAGATTATGAATAGTAAGAACAGAAGCTGAATTTTCCAATTCTTTATCTACCTGTCTATAGAGTCTGTGATATAAAGCACCTATTGCAGTTTGCCAATCATTAAAATGAAAAATATCCGGGCGAATTTTCAATTTTCCTATTAATTTAAATACAGTTTTTGTTAAAAAAAGAAACCGTTCATTATTATCAGGATAATCACCGTCATCTGTGGTATAAAGTTCATCTCTATAAAAATAAGAATTATTTTTTACAAACAAAACAGAAAAATTCTTTTTCACCTGATATTCCAGCAAATCAGCTTTAACCTCTTTATCCGACAATATAACATTAACCGCACCTTTATTTTTAACATTAATTTGTTTTTCAGCCACACATTTATAAAAAGGGGAGACAACATACACTTTATGTCCCAGCTCTGCAAGAGCAGCAGGCAAGGAGAAAGAAACATCCGCTAACCCGCCGGTTTTAGAAAAAGGTGCAATCTCACTTGAAGCAAAAAGAATGGTTAATTTTTTGTTCATATTAATAAACAATTTTATTCAAAGGATATTCCACAATACCCACAGCATTTAAATCTTTAAGTTCCGGGATTAAAGTTCTAACTTTACTTTCATCGACAATAGTATTTATAGCGACCCAGCCGTTTTCAGTCAATTCCGAGATAGTAGGTGATTCAAGAGAAGGGAGCACTTTAAGAACTTTATTAAGATTTTTCTTTTCAATATTAAGCATTAATCCGACTTTTCCCTGAGCAGTAATAACAGCATCCAGCATAGTAACTATTCTGTCTATTTTTTTTCTTTTCCATTCATCTTTTTTATAGACATCTTTATTTGCAATAAACTGAGTAGATGACTCCATTAAAACATCAATAATTTTAAGTTTATTAGCACGGAGGGAATTACCGGTTTCAGTAACTTCAACAATAGCATCAGCAAAAAGAGGGGGTTTAACTTCAGTAGCACCCCAGCTAAATTCCACTTCTGCGTTAACTTTATGCTCTTTAAGATATCGTTTTGTTATATTTACAACTTCAGTTGCTATAGTTTTTCCTTCAAGGTCTTTAACAGATTTAATATTTGAATTTTCCGGGGCAGCCAGCACCCAGCGGACAGGTCTCATACCCTGTTTTGCATATACAAGTTCTCTTACAATCTTTACTTTAGAATTAGTTTCAATAATCCAATCTTTTCCTGTAAGTCCTGCATCGAGTATACCTTTTTCAACATAGCGCGCCATTTCCTGAGCGCGAATAAGAATACATTCAATTTCCTCATCATCTATTATAGGAAAATAAGAACGGCTGCCGATTTTTATATTATAACCAGCCTGTTTAAACAGTTTAAAAGTAGTTTCCTGCAGACTTCCTTTAGGCAAACCTAAAACTAATTTTTTCTTTGATGCCATATTAAAAACAACTCCTTTATAAGTAATTAGAACAGATATTTACTTTTTATAAACTTCATCCGGGTTAAAAACAGGTTTCTCTATTATTTCGAAATCTTTTTTCTCAGGATCATATTTTCTAAAGAAACAACTTTCATAGCCGAGATGACACGCTGCTCCGCCAATTTGTTCTATTTTTAGAACAATGGTATCTTCGTCGCAATCAATATACAGCTCTTTTACAATTTGAACATTTCCGGATTCTTCACCTTTAAACCATAATTTTTTACGGCTTCTGCTCCAGTAATGCGCTTTACCTGTTTCAATAGTTTTAAGAAACGATTCTTTGTTCATATAAGCAAGCATAAGCACCCGACCTGTTTTATAATCCTGAGCAATGGCAGGAATTAATCCTCCCTGTTTTTCAAAATCCGGCATTAACATAACAACACTCCTATTTTTTGCAAAACGAAATAGATCAGCCTCAAGGGGAGTCGAACCCCTACTACCGAACTGAGAACCCGGCGTCCTAACCATTAGACGATGAGGCCCTTTAAAATTTCAACTAAAATTATAATTATAAAAAAAAAAATCAAGAAAAAAATTTAAATTAAATAAAAAAAGCCGGCATAAAGCCGGCTTTAAGTTTAACCCGTAGTACTTTATTATGATTAGCCAAGTAACTGTAAAACAGATTGTGGCTTTAAATTGGCTTGTGCCAACATTGCAGTACCGGATCTTGTAAGAATCTGGTTCTTTACGAAAGAAACCATTTCTTCAGCCATATCAACATCTCTAATTCTTGATTCAGCTGCCTGAGTATTTTCGTATGCATTCATTAAACCTTTAGAAGCATATTCTAATCTGTTCTGATAAGCACCTAAATCTGCTCTCTGTTTAGAAATTTTCTGTAAAGCTTTGTCAATAACAGCTATAGCAGCATTTGCTTTTTCAGGAGTAGAAAGTGATAAAATCTGATTAGTTGCATCTCTAACTCCAAGACCTGCAGCTGTCATAGTACCGACATAAACTCTTTCTCTCTGATCTTTGTTTGGTCCGATATGAAACCACATACTGGCCAGAGGGATACCGCCGCCATTAGGATTAGCAAATCTTCCTGTTAACATATTCATAGTATTAAACTGTGCCTGAGAAGCTACTCTGTCGATT
>CAYQNP010000038.1:0-13346 GCA_964418785.1 uncultured Spirochaetia bacterium
TAAAAGTTGATTTTCCTGCACCGTTAGGTCCTATTAATGCTATCCTGTCGTTTTTATATACAGAGATATTTATATTTTTTAAGGCATATTCAGAATTATATAATTTGCTGAGTTCTTCTGTTTTTAAAAGTATATTTTTCATATAATAATTTTAAGTTTTTAAAATAAGAAGTCAACGCTGAAATAGCATAGTATGTTTTTATTGACTTTATAATAAAAAAAGATATTAAGTTATATATGAGCATAAGAGAAAATGTAGAAGCATTATTAAAAGAGATACCGGATAATGTTACAATTGTAGCGGCTGCAAAGACCCGGACCGCAGAAGAAATAACAGAAGCAGTATCTGCTGGAATATCTGTAATTGGTGAAAACTATATAAAAGATTTAAAAAAAGTTTATTCCGAAGTTAAGGTAAAAGCGGAATGGCATTATATAGGGACTCTTCAGAAAAACAACATCAGACGGAATATTTTAGAGATGCTGGATATGATTGAGACTATAGATTCTTATGAAATAGCAGAAATGGTAAACAATAAGTGTCAGGCAATAGATAAAGTGATGCCGGTATTAATTGAAGTAAATAGTGCGAAAGAATCACAGAAAGGCGGTGTAATGCCTGAGGCTGTTATAGATACAGTAAAAAAAATTTCCACTTTATCTAATGTTAAAATAATGGGTTTAATGACAATGGGACCGTATTGGGCATCTGCGGAAGAATTGAAAAAGTATTTTCATCTTACTAAAAATATTTTCGAAGAAATCAAAAAATTAAATTTAAGTAATGTAGAGATGAAATATTTATCAATGGGAATGAGTGATTCATATAGGGAAGCGATAGAAGAGGGTGCGAATATAGTGCGGATAGGAACAAAGATTTTCGGACCGAGAAATTATGATTAGTGCGGTAATCCTTGCAGCAGGAGAATCCTCCCGTTTCGGAACACCTAAATTATTATTTGAGGTAAATAACAAAACTTTTCTCGAACATATATTAACCAATAGCAATGTCCCTGAGATTAATGAAGTTATTTTAGTATTGGGGTATAACAGTGAAAAGATTATTCCTGAATTGAATACAACAAATATTAAGATAGTAATAAATCATAATTATAAGGACGGACAGTTATCATCATTTAAAACAGGTATAAGAAAATTAAATCCTGACAATAAAGGAATTTTAATGATACTCGTTGATCATCCTTTTGTGACAAAAAATACATATAAAACTATTATACAGGAATTTGTAAGGAGTAGTTATTCTAAAATAATAATACCCGCATATAATAACAGAAAAGGACATCCTGTTATTTTTCCTGTAAGTTTAAAGGAAGATATACTTTCTGCTCCTGATAATCAGGGCGCAAGATATGTTATAAGGAATAACAGTAATAGTGTTAAAATAGTAAATGTGAATGATAAATTTATACATGCTGATTTAGATTATAAAGCCGATGTAAAGAAATGGCTTGCAGAAAAATAATTTTTATATAATATTTTTTAATTCATTAAGATTTTTTAGTGTGTAATGGGGATTATATTTTTTCAATTCTTCAATTGAATGTTTCCCTGTTGCGACTGCAACTGCGATTACATTATTGTTTAAGGCACATTGTATATCTGCAGGGGTATCACCTATTATATAGATATTATCATTAGAAAAATTAAAATTGTAAAATTTTTTTGCTCTGGATATTGCTTTTTTTGCAATTATATCCCGGCTGCCGGAATCATTCCCAAACCCGCCGACAGGGAAAAATTTTCCAAGATCAAATGCATTAATTTTAATATATGCTCCTTGTTTTAAATTTCCTGTAATAAGTCCTAATTTATACTCTTTTTTTATAATATACCTTATTGTTTCTTTAACATTCGGAAGTAATTCTTTTTTATCTGCAGAAATTATAACTTTTTTTAAAGTTTTATAATATTCTCTGAATAAAACAGGTTTTAATTTAATGTATTCTGATTGCGGAATTTTAAAATTATTAATCACATCGTTCCAAATAGCAGTATCGCTCCTGCCCCTTAACTGAACTTTGCTGAACCCGTTTTTAATATGAAAATATTTTTCAAATACAATATTGGCAGCTTTTTGTCCGCTCCCGCCTGAATTTATAAGTGTTCCGTCTATATCAAATAAAAACAGTTTCATAAAAGTGCAGGAAATATATATTTTATACTTGAAATGTCAATTAATTTAGATATATTATCTACTATGATAAAAGAATGGGCACATACTGTTATTTTTTATGGAGAAAATTTTGAGATTTATTATAAAGAAATTTGTTTTTTTACTTATAATTTTAGGAATTCTTAATATATCTTTTTTTATATTTGCAGGAATTAACCCAAAAGATTTTAGATTGTCTTATCGAAAAATAAGTAAAATGTTCTCGTCTGAAACAAATCAACAGACACCTCCAGAGCGCCCTTTGAAAAAGAAAAATATTAAAAGATTTTCTATATTAGATAAAGGAAATTTATTAACAAGTGATTATGTTGTAAAGGTATTATCTTTTTCTGAATTAACAAATACAGGGATAACCAATATAAAACTAAAATTAAACCCGAAGAGTTATGTTAAAGAATTAAGAAAAGATGATGAATGGACGCCTTTGCCTGAAACCAAGGATTCAGTAAAACATCCTCTTGATTATCAGTTTCCCGAATGGGAAACTCAATTAAGAGTATATGGCAGACAGATATTGGGATTTAGTTACGGCTGGTCGCATTATCTTGAAAAACCCAAATATTCCGAAGCAAGTGCACATTCTTCAACTGTAAATCGCGGGTTTAAGCCTAAACAGAGTCTGGAAATTCATATAAAAGGAAAAGTAGGGAAAAAGGTTACTATAGATATTGACAGCAGTGGTAGACAGGAGGTTGATACTTATAAAGTGGAATATAAAGCTGTCAAAAAAAGAGAGTTTATACAGAATATTACAGCAGGAAATATAGGTGTATCGTTGCCCGGAAGTTCTGATGCTGCTGGAGGCGGCGGAGGAAATAAGAGTGCTTTCGGTATAAAGGCTGTTGCCCAAAGAGGTGACTTTAAATATCAGGCTATTGCTTCAATGACGCGTGGTATTACTGAAGTAAAACACTTTAAAGGAACTTCTCAATTAGTTGTAAAAAATATACGGGATTTAGATTATATAAAGAAAAAATATTATATTTTAAATAATGGAAATCCAATACAGCCCGGTTCCCTGGTTGTTTATCTTGATGATGAAAACGGTAATAATAATTTCGGTACTGTTTCTATCCCTTATTATGATAAAAAAAGTGCTACATGGGAAACAAATGATTGTAATTTGCTTTACAGCGGTGTTGATTATATTATAGATTATAATAGAGGTTTGTTAATATTTAAAAGAGGAATTTCCGGAAATTATGATATTTTTATTACTTACAATAAAATAGACGGCTCAAATAATCCTACTCTGGGTGATACTTCAGATACGAATATTGCGTATAATGCTTATATGACTAATTCTCTTGATAACAGAAGATATGTGTTTTTGCAGAGAAAAGGAACTGTTTCACCTTTTGAATATAAAGGTATTTATTATATTGGAAATCAGAATATACAGAAAGATGATAAAGACTTTAAGTTTACAATATTAGATAAGGATTATAGACCATTGACCACGCAGCCTTTTGAAGAGATAACATCCGAATCATATACCGGTACAGGTGTAGGTTATTATATTAATGAAAGAAGCGGGTATATAATATTTAATAGTTCCAGGCCTTTTGAAAGTTTTAGCAGTTCGTATTATTTAAGTCATACAAATGAATCGATATACGGATATAATCCTTTAAGTGAATATTCTCATTATTATATACATTTAGAATACAGGTATGAATCCCGAAGATTTCAACTGCATTGGGATTTAATAAGAAATTCGGAACAGGTATTTGTAAACGGCAGAAAATTAGTTCGCGATAAAGATTATACAATAGATTATGTAACGGGAAATCTGGAATTTAAAAGAGACAGAGTAACAATAACACCTGATACAGAGATAGATATAGTGTATGAATATTTACCGTTTGGCGGGGGATTACAGCAAATATTAGCCGGATTAAGAGTAGATTATGTACCCAATGACTGGTTTTCGATGGGCTCAGTAGGTTTTTATAATGGTCGGCAGACTCCTGCTCGTGTGCCTTCTCCAAGAAATGCAACTGATAACAGATGGGTGGGTTCTATTTTCGGAAAATTAAATTTTTCAGATAAAGTAATTAAAGATACAATAAATGATGTTTTCAATGCATCTGTTTCCAATGTCCCGGTATCTTTTTCTGTAAACGGAGAAATTGCAGGCTCTTATTATAATATAAATACTTTTGGTCAGGCGATGGTGGATGACTTTGAAGGAACAGTTGAATCTTTAAATATTGGAATACACGAACGAGACTGGTATTTATGTGCTGCAAGAAATATTTCGGACGAGAATACAAGAGGCTTGATATATTATAAAGATTACAGAAATTATGACGACGATGAAAGATTAGAATCATTATCATGGTCAGGTTATTCTAATGTAGCTTACACTGTTAAGCCCGGTCCGTATAATGTAAATGAAGGACATCTTGATACTTCACAGTTGCCTACACCTGATACAATTCAGCGTTCTATAGTTATTGATTATGATTTTTCAGGTGGAAAAACATGGGTTGGATTAATTCGTAAAAATGCATATAGCGGCAGCGGCAGGGATTTTAGAAATTATACTGATTTAGTACTATGGGTTAAATTAGTGTCTTCAGATCCGAATGCCAAAGTAAAACTCAGAGTTGATATAGGAAGGTTTAGTGAAGACTTAGACGGAGATAATGTTCTTGATAAAGAAATTTCGAAAAACGAAGGCGGTTTTAGATTTAATCCTGTTGGAAGTCCTGCTACATGGATAGGGGGCGGTCCTAAATTTGTTACAATTGAGGGTGATTATCTGTATGCTAACGGATTAGTTGACAGCGAAGACTTAGACAGAAACGGATATCTTGATGTTGTACAGAATGAGGAGGTAATAATGCTCCCGTCAGGCGGTGCAACCGGCGGCGGCTCTTATTCTAAAACTTCTGACGGTCTGGATGATTTAATTGTAGAAAATACCGGTAATTGGGAAATGGTGAGAATAACTATTAATAAAGATTTAATGGATTCTGATCTTCAGGATTTATTAAAAAGAATAAAACATATCAGATTAATGGTGGAAAAGAACACCGGTGATACAGGGAAGTTATTGATAAACGGAATATACTTTTCAGGCCTTACATGGCATAATGTAAAAATAAATGATGAACCTTCAGTATACTCTAATCAAAATTATTTTAAAGTTTATCCTATAAATAAGTTTGACTCAGAAGTATACAATGAAAATTCTTTACGAGCAAATGACCCTGATGCTTTTGATGACCTTCACGGACCTGTTACAGAAGAAGAAGCTGCACAGCAGAATGAACAGGCTTTAGTACTTGAGTACAACAATCTCGGAAAACATAATTTTAATCTTAGTATTTATTCTAATTACACCACAAGCGGTAAATATACCTGCGGATATGTAACCCGTGTTTATTCTTCTGCTTTTGATATGAGATATTATAAAAAATTAAAGGTATGGGTGTATATACCTGCTTCAACGCATCCGAAAGGTGAATATTTTTTTATTAGATTCGGCGGCAGTACAAGTTATTATGAATATCGGGAAAAATTGGATTGGGTCGGCTGGAAACAGGTTGTAATAGATTTAAGAAGTGATGAATTTAAGAGTTTAAATCCAAGAGAAAATATATCGACAAAGTATACAGATGACGGTCATTGGCGTGTTGTTAATATTCCTAATTTAAAATTAGTGAACCAATTATCATTGGGTATTTACGGCTCTTCTACAGAAGACGGTGCTACTGGTACAATCTGGGTTAATGATTTGTATCTTGATGAAATACAAAAATTAAGTGATAAAGCATACAGTATAAGAGGAAATTTTTCAATTAAAAATCATTTATCCGGTAATGTGTCGTATTCATATAGAGGCAAAGATTTTTCTTCTATTGGCGGATTTGGAAGCGGTCGAGAAACCCGCAGTCTTTCTGTTGGCGGGAATTGGTCTACTATTAAATGGCTCCCTGTTCACGGTAGTTGGTCTAAAAGTATTTCTATGAGTGATATTGACGAGTTATTTGTACCTATAAATCAGCAGGGTTATTCTGTTTCAGAATCCTGGAGTACAGGAGGGTCTTTAAATATGCAGGCTATGCCGGGTATAAAAAATTTCTATGCTCAATATTGGCCTCGTATCAGCGGCGGGTATTCCACCTCTGTCTCTTCTAATAAAAAACCTTTAAGCTGGCTGGTGTCAGACGAATATAGAGTTATGAATTATTCAAAAAGTTATTCATATAATATTAATGTTAGTGAAAAACCCCCGTTTTTTGATACGCTTTTTGGAATTAATATAAACAGTCAGGGCGGATATTCCTTTTCTCTATCTGAAAGCAGAAGTTTTTCTTATACCTATAATGCTACTAATGAAGCAGGATTTACTGTAAAAACAAATTATAATGCCGGCAGGCGTGATAGCTGGAATATTGGTGGTAGTCTGTCTGCATGGAAGATAAGTATGTCTCCAAGATATAATTATTCAAGATCTCTATCTAAAATAACTGATAAGTCTAATAATTGGATGTTAAATTCAAGAAACCGTTCTTTTAGTTCAAGTCTTTCGTTGCCTAAAATATTGATATTAAAACCTTCAATGAATTACTCCTTAAATTATAGTGAATCTGGATTTCATTATAAAAATTCCGGCAGAACCAAATATGAACTTGATCAGTTTGACGAAGATACTAATCTTTATAAAAATGCTAATACCTCTCAAAATTATTCTTTAAGTGTGGGAAGTTTTAATATTGACTGGTTTATTTTTAAGACTTTTACTCCCTCTTACAGTAAAGGAATGGGATTTAATCAAAGTGATGTGTCGGTAATTTCAAATACAATGTGGAATACCTTTATGAAATTTGGTGATACTTTTTTATGGGAAGTACCGGGCAGATATTTTTATATACCTTTTATAAATCCGCATTATGATATTTTTATGTTTGTTAAACAGTTTGAAGAGGATAACAAAACTTCAGTCTCATTTAGAAATTCGTTTTCCGCTCGTTGGGGCATAGAATTGTCAAAATTAAGTTTTTGGTCGTTCTCTTATTCCTTAAATCAAAATGCTTCAAGATCTTACAGTTCTTACTCTATATCTCAAAGCTGGTCTTTAAGTGCAAGCAGTTCTCTGGATTTAATGAAGATTTTCAATTTTTTTATCTGGAAGAAATCAAAAGAATTTAATAAAAGTTCTTCTATCAGTTATGGTGCAAATTACAGACGCTCTAATAATTTTTTACAAAAATCTATGTCGCACACTATTTCTCCTAATCTCAATTTTAATTACAGATGGAGGGCAGATAAGTCCATTGGGTTTAGTACATCGTATTCATATAATGAGTCAAAATATGAACCTTTTGAAGAATTTTACAGAATAATAGAAGAGGATTATAAAGATGACCCTGAATTTATTAATCTTATAACGCCTAAAAATATCGTTGAGACTCCGCCTAAAATTTCTCAAAGCTGGAGATTTTCAACTTCTTACGGCTTTTCATCCGATTTGCCTGAATATTGGAAACCCCCGTTATTTTTTAAAAAACCGTGGCATCTGGGCTTTAAGTTAAATCATAGTATGCGGTTGTCTTATTCAAGAACAACTTATTATTACGGCATAGATGAGAAAACACAAAGAGAGTATATTCATCCTAAAGAAATGCTTCATCAGATAATTTATAATTACTCAAATTCTTTTAAAATTAGCAAAAATATAGACGGCGGCACACACGGTAAGCTGGCTTATGAATTAACTCAAACTGAAAGAGGAGAGATTGGTGATGAGCATGATGATAGAGAGAAAATATTATCATGGGAATTAGGACTGAATGTCACTATAAGGTTTTAATTTATGAAAGTATTAGTAAGTCTGTTTTTTATATTTCTTACATATAATTTAAATGCAGGTATTAATTACAATTGGTGGTGGGGAGTCCAGAGACTTAATAGTGCAAATTCGTTTGTTATAAATTTCCTGCCGGAGTTCAGTTTTTATAAGATTAAATTAAAACTGGAGTTGCCGGTTGAATTTCGGAGTAATTATAAAATCAGTGGTGATTACTGGAATTCTGAAGATGATATATTGCAGAAAATTGAATATGTTAAATTTAACATAAATAAAAATATAAATTTAAATATATCTCCATTAAGAAATATTACTTTTGGAAACGGAATTTTAATGTTTAATTTTTCAGATTATATATTTTATCCGCAAAAAAAGAATATAGGCTGTTTGCTTAATACTGATTATAAATATTTAAAAAGCCGTTTAATTGTTGATAATATTTCAGATTTGGATTTTATTGGCATTGATATTAACTATAAAATTAACAGATATAATGCAGCCATACAATACTTTTATAATGATAATAATATATATAATATACTTTTTAATTATAAATTAATAAATAATAATAAAAGCAGGCTTTATCTGGAAAATAATTTAATATCTGTGATTTCAGCCACAAATATAGTGAATTTCATAAGCGGAATTAGATTTGTTAATAATTATTTAAATTTGTATTTAAAATTTAATTATCCATTGCTTTCAGATAATATAATAAATTCTTTTGATGTAATGTATTTATATGATAAAGATATTTATGATAGGGATATGTACAGTATTTTAAGCGGTGCGGAAATTAATTTTTTTAATATATTTACAATTACAGCAGATTATAATGTTCTCAACAAAGTATTATTTTTTAAGTTTAAAACCGGAAAAGAATTTTTTTCTATTATAAATATTGAGGCAATGATTTTTAATAAGGGAATAACAGACTGGGCAGATATATTTGGAGACAGGGATAAGAATACAGTAATGGAATTAAAATTTTCCGCACCATTATCAGAAAATCTTTTTTTAAATTTTGATTATTTAAAACATTTTACACTAACGCAGGAAGGATTAAGGGTTTTAAGGTTCTATACTGAATTTAAGTTTTAAGAAGCCCACCGGGAGAATTGAACTCCCGACCTGCTCATTACGAGTGAGCCGCTCTGCCAACTGAGCTAGGTGGGCAAAAATTATATGCCGGGAGACGGAATCGAACCGCCGACGCAGGGATTTTCAGTCCCTCGCTCTACCGACTGAGCTATCCCGGCATTTTATACTTTTGTAGCTCTCCCGTTGCCTGTTGCTGAATTAACTCTTTTCAGCAACTTTGCCTACTATATATATTTTTTTCATTTTATTTGTCAACAAATTTTTTATTTTTTTTGTCTGCTCTGAAACTTAAATTAGAAAAATAAATACAGACTAATCGAGTATATTTCGTACTACTTAATTTGATTTTCATTTTCTTATAGGAATATGCATTATTTCCATTTAACAATGATCTATTGGCTCATCGACAATGACTTTCTTTATTTTTTCTTGACTTTCAGCAAAAAATTCATATGTTTATCTGTAATCATTTTATAAGGAGACAGTTAAATGAGCGAAAATAAAGGATATACACCTGAAAATATTGAACCGAAGTGGTATAAATATTGGCTGGACAAAAAATATTTTAAAGCAAATATAAATAAAAACAAGAAACCTTTTACAATAGTTATCCCGCCTCCGAATGTAACAGGTGTATTACATATGGGGCATGGTTTAAATAATACAATTCAGGATATATTAATACGCTGGAAAAGAATGAACGGTTTTGAAGCATGCTGGATACCCGGGACTGACCATGCAGGTATTGCAACGCAAACCGTAGTAGAGAAGTACCTTTTAAAAACCGTTGGGAAAAAAAGAGAAGAGATTGGAAGAGAGAAATTTCTTGAAAAAGTATGGGAGTGGAAAGAAAAGAACGGGAATACAATTATTGAACAGTTAAAAAAAATAGGAGCATCCTGTGATTGGGATAGAACAAGATTTACAATGGATGAAGGACTTTCAAATGCTGTGAAAGAGGTTTTTGTTCGTCTATATAATAAAGATCTCATTTATAAAGGAAATTATATTGTTAATTGGTGTCCTCGTTGTACCACTGCTCTTGCTGACGATGAAGTCGAATATAGAGAGCATAACGATAAACTTTATTATTTAAAATATCCTCTAAAAGATTCTGATGATTATCTTGTTGTTGCAACTACAAGACCGGAAACAATGCTCGGTGATACCGGAGTTGCTGTAAACCCGGAAGATTCCCGGTTTAAACATTTAATCGGAAAAACTGTTGTACTCCCTATTGTAAACAGAGAAATTCCTATAATAGGGGATAAAATCGTAGATATGGAATTTGGTACCGGAGCAGTTAAGGTTACTCCTTCTCATGACCCGAATGACTTTGAAATGGGAAAAAAGCATAATCTGCAGTTTATTAAAATTATGGATATAAAAGGCAGAATGAATGAGAATGTACCGGACAAATATAAAAATCTTGACAGATACGAATGCCGAAAATTGATTATGGAAGATCTTGAAAAAGCCGGGCTGGTGGAAAAAATAGAAGATTATTCTCATTCAGTAGGTCATTGTTATAGATGTGATTCTGTAATAGAACCATATCAGTCTGAACAGTGGTTCGTTAAAATGAAACCCCTTGCCGAAAAAGCCATTGAAGCTGTTGAAACAGGAAAAATAAAATTTCATCCGAAACGCTGGGAAAAAGTTTACTTAAACTGGATGTATAATATTCGTGATTGGTGTATATCGCGCCAGATATGGTGGGGACACAGGATTCCTGTCTGGTATTGTCAGGATTGTAATGAAACTATAGTAAGTACAACTACTCCCGATAAATGTCCGAAGTGCAACAGTACTAATTTAAAACAGGAAACAGATGTACTTGATACATGGTTTTCTTCCTGGCTCTGGCCATTCTCAACTTTAGGCTGGCCTGAAAATACTGAAGATTTACAATACTTTTATCCTACAGATGTGCTTGTTACTGACCCGGGTATAATATTTTTCTGGGTTGCAAGAATGATTATGGCCGGTATTGAATTTATGAATGATATTCCGTTTAGCGATGTTCATATTCACGGTGTTGTGCTTGACGATAAAGGCAGAAAAATGTCTAAGTCTCTTGGGAACGGTATTGACCCTCTTGAAGTTGTTGAAAAATTCGGCGCTGATGCTCTTCGTTATACTATTATTGCTATTACTCCTTCCGGACAGAATTTATTGCTCTCAATGGATAAATTTAATATAGGTAAACATTTTGCAAATAAAATTTTTAATGCTTCCAGATATGTACTTTCTAATTATAGTAATGAAAAAATAGAATCTGATTTGAATAAATTTGAATTATCTTTTGGTGATAAATGGATATTATCAAAACTTCAAAATACTATAGAAAAAGTAAATTCTGCTTTAGAAAAATACAGATTTCAAGAATATGCAAATATTGTTTATGAATTTTTCTGGCATCAGTTTTGCGACTGGTATCTTGAAATATCTAAAGTGGGCTTATATAAAAGTGATGAGAAAACAAAAATTAAAACCCTCTCTGTACTGTTTTTTGTATTGCGGGAAGCGTTGAAACTTCTCCATCCTGTAATGCCTTTTATTACTGAAGATATTTATCAGAAATTACCGAACAAAGATGCTGAAAGTATAATGATTTCTAAATGGCCGGATGTTATATCAAAACTGAAATTTGATGATATTGAAGATTATATGGAAATTGTAAAACGATTAATTTCCGGAGTAAGAAATATTAAAAAATTAATGAATATAAAACCGTCTCAGGAAATAAAAATTCTGGTAGAAAGCAGTGAAAAAGCAAAACTTGAAATCATAAAATTTATGGAACGGGAAATAAAATTTTTAGCCAATATATCGGATATAAGTATAGGAGAACATATAAACAGACCGGAACATTCTGCTACTTTTGTAACCGACAATATTGAAATTTTTATACCGCTTGAAGGGCTGATTGATTTTGAAAAAGAGAAAGAACGAATTACCGGAAAGCTTACTGATATGGAAAAAGAGTTAAGCAAGGTAAACAAAAAACTTGAGAATAAAAATTTTATGGAAAAGGCAAAACCTGAAGCTGTTGCAAAGGTTAAAGAAAAAGCAGCCTCGCTTAAAGAAGATATAGAGTTATATAGAAAAAATCTTAACTCATTGTAAATATTTATTTTTTATTTATTTCTGCGTCTGATTTCCTGAGATAAAACGGCTTAACATTCTCGTATTCACGATTAAAACTGTTTTTTTCAGAAAGAATTTTATTTATAAATTTAGCAGTTGGAAATAAATCCTGTATAAATACAGCCTCTCCATTAATGGTTTTCAGTTCAGATTCATACTTTAAACCTCCGTCCCCAATAAAAGTAACAGGAGAAGCAGGTGCAAACCTGTCTACTATTTTTTTTAACTCTGCAGGCTCTATATCGAGATAATCTGTTATTCGAGCATCTCTTTCATAAAGTGCAGCAAACACTCTGTTTTTTTTAGCATCCATTACTGCACATATATAATCGGTTTCACTTTGGTAAGAATTTTTCATTATATCAAGCGAAGGTATACCTTCAATATAAGAATTATTAAGTTGAGCAAGAGTCCGTGCTGTTGTAACACCTATTCTGATACCTGTAAAAGATCCCGGACCTATGTCTACACCGATTAATTCTATCTGTTTTATGTCAATGGAATTTTTCTTCATTAATTCGTTTATTTCTGTATGCAGTATCTTTAAATGTCTTAATCTTTCATCAAATATCTTTTCTCCAAGCAATTCATTATCTTTAAATAAAGCAATACTTCCAACCTGTGTGGCTGTATCTATAAAAAGTTTAAGCACGCTTTTCTCCTTTATCGTATATTTTTATTTCCCGTTTTTTTTCGTCAATATACTTAAATTCAATTACATAAATATCGTTCGGAAGTTCTTCTAAAAATTTGTCAGCCCATTCTATTACGCATATACCGTTTTTGGTAAAATATTCGTCATATCCTGTTGAATATAATTCGTCAAAAGTTCCGAGTCTGTATAAATCAAAATGAAATAACGGATATTTTCCGTAATATTCATTAATCAGAGTAAAAGTAGGACTTGTTATTAACTCATTAATATCCAGGCCGCGGGCAAGACCTTTTGTAAAAGCTGTTTTGCCTGTACCTAAATCTCCTATAAGCGCAATAATATCATTCGGTTTTAATTTTTTAGAAAAATCTTTTGCTAAAATTTGTGTCTCTAATTCATTATTTGTTATATATTTTTCCATTTAC
>CAYQNP010000039.1:0-2754 GCA_964418785.1 uncultured Spirochaetia bacterium
GATAGACCCGACAAAAAAGAGCGGGTTTGTAGGTGGAGCATTTATGCAGAGTTTTCAGCAGAATTTGTTAAGCAAGGATAGAGATATAAGCCGCTTCAACAGTGCAGGATATGGGATAAGTTTTAGCAGGAAAGGGATAAGTGAATATCATGAGAACAGAGGTGGATTTGATTTAACGGAAGTAACAACAGCAGTAATAAAGAACCCTGCAGCAGCAGGAAGCGGGATATGGAACGGAATAAAGAGCATAGGAAAAAGTATATGGAAAGGGATAAAAGCAGCAGGAATGGGAGCAGTAAATTTACTGAGCAGGAATTTATTCGGAGAGAGGGACAGACAGAGCTATCCGCAGCAGCAAAACGCCATACTGCCGAACGAAGCAAACAGAGGAAAGAGAAGGAGAAAAGACAGCGAAGGCGAGGAAGGAGAAATATATCATGATGATATAACAGGTTCTGATTATGTTTATGAAGGAAGAGGAGATGAAGAAACAGAAGGATTATTCAGTTCAATGTTGAGTTCGGGAAATGATAGAGCCGTAGAAGGAGGGATATTAGTAGCATATAATGGAGATGTAAGAGACTTAATGGAAGAAGACAACAGTACGTCAAATAGTAATAGCACTATATATCAAAACGGAACAGGTGGAAATAATAATGTGGAATTAATGAGTAATAATACCACAAATCATAATATAGGGGGGACAAACAGTAATAATAATAGAAACATAGGAACAAATAGCACTAATAGTCCTAATATAATGAATATGCAGATAAGAAGCGGAACAAATAATACTACGACTTCTAATACAAATATTACAACACAGAATACAATAGAACCAAATATGACTAATAGAACGAATAATCAAACAAGAAATACAAATAATAATATGAGCACTACAAACGAAGGGTGGAGATTAGAAGCTTATGTAACAGATGACCCTGAGGCAAATTTTATAACATACAGCAATGGAATAGCTGTTGCGACAAACCAGGGATATGTTGGAAGTGGTGATACAAATTATCCTCAAATTAGAATGGGGCAGGAGTATAATGCAAGAGTTGGAACACATCATCCTAGTCACAGCGGCAATTCAAGTTGGTGGCGAAATGCATATCCTGCATTAATTTTAAATAATAACAATAACATTCCGACTACAACTATAAATCCACAGTATCCAAATCAAGGTAGCAATGCTAATAATATACACATTCATTATGGTAGAAGTTCCAGATGGTCAAGAGGATGTCAACTTATAACAGGAAGTTCTAATGAGTATTTTAATTTTATAAACAGATTTCCTGAAAATACTACATTTCCATATATAATCTATACGAACAGCATATTTACAAATAGGAATTAAAATTATGAAGTTAAAAAATATACTAATTTTATTTATATTAATTTATTTTTTTTGTGTAGAATTAATAATCGGTAGAACTATAAGACAAGTGAAAGCTAATAAATATCTTATTGATAAGGGGAAAAAATATGGAGCTGAATATTTAATAGACAATAATATAAATACATGTTGGGCATATAGGATAAAGAAAAATATAAAAAAAGAGAAAGTAAAAATTACATTTTATCTAATAGTAGCTACTAATATAAAGACAATTTCTATAGTAAATGGTTATGCAAAAAGTAGTAATTTATATAGAAAAAATGCAAGAGCAAAAGAAATAGAATTAATATATAAATATGGTGATAAAGAAGTATATAGAAAAAAATATAAAATTAAAGATGTATATGATATACAGACATTAAAGACAGGAGAAGAAGTAAAAGTTGACAGAGTTGAATTAAGGATATTAAAAGTATATAAGGGGAATAGATGGAATGATGTTTGTATAAGTGAAGTCTTCTTTAATAATAAATATGCTGCCACAACTCTGTATTATGTAGAGAGGATAGCAAATGGAATATTACAAAATAATAGAGATAAAATAGCTCTCAAAAAATTTTTATCATTTATTAATTTGATTAATTCTGATAGGAATAGATGTTTTGAACCTGGACAGATAAGTGATTTACATATATATAATGTTGAAACAAAAATTCAAATATTATTTGAAATATCTATTAACCCTATACGAGGAGTGTCATGTGAGGAATATTTTGATGATGAATTTAGAGGTTTTTTATGGGATGGAAATACATCAGAGAAAGTGTTTGCCGGAATAATTAAAAGTTTAAAATATATAGGGTATAATAACTGGCGTGCAGCTTTAGAAATTTTTGATTTTATAGTGCCAACTTATTATGAAGGGATTCAATATAAAGAAATAAGAAATTTTAGCAAAATAAATTATAAGAAAACTTTGAAGAGAATAGAAGAAATATTAGATGCTTATAAAAAGTATACCAAAAATCAAAATATTATAAGTTTAATTAATAAAAGGAGCGAAATAAATGGCGAGAAATAAAATAAACAAAATAGAACAGGAAGGCATGGAAATACCTGAAATATACACGAACAGTGTAAAGACAAGCATAAGCATATATGAGATAATGCTGCAGCTGGGGTTGGAGAGCGAGGGAAAAATAAAACCAATCTGTAATGTGCGAATGAGCCCGCAACATGCTAAGATGTTGTCAGAGGTATTGAGCAGGAGCGTAGCAGAATACGAGAAAAAAATCGGCAAAATCCCTTTCCCGAAGAAATAACAGAAAAATTTATATAAGGAGAGTAGAATTATAAGATGAAAAATAATAAACTTATTCTTAAATCTAAAGAAAAAAGGAGGTGAGGAA